>NZ_LDVA01000260.1:0-147155 GCF_050768715.1 Burkholderia sp. ZZQ-2
AAGGCCGTTCAGGCCGGCGCGCACGCGTCGAGCAGCCAGCGCCGGAACACGTGGGTCGCGTCCGGTTCGGGCCGCTGCGGCGGCCGTACGAGGAAGTAGCCGCGCGACGTGACGACCGGCGCGTCGAGGAGCTTCACGAGCTGCCCGGACGCGACGAGTTCGTCGACGAGCGGCGCCCAGCCGAGCGCAACGCCTTCGCCGAGCAGCGCCGCATGGATCACGAGCGCATAGCTGTTGAAAGTCACGCCGCGCGCGGCGGCTGCCGTGTCGAGGCCGTGCGCGTCGAACCAGCCGGACCACGACAGCCAGCGCTCGGGGCGCGTCGGCTGCACGTGCAGCAGCGGCAACGCGAGCAGGTGATCGGCCCGGGCGACGTGCGGGTGCGCGTCGCGGAACGCGGGCGAGCACACGGGCGTGACCGATTCCGGAAAGAGCCGCGCGGCCGTGCACGACGGCCAGTGGCCGTCGCCGAACAGGATCGCGATGTCGCCGTGGTCGCGCTGCGCGTCGTAATCCTGCGACGTGACGACCCGCACGTCGACATCCGGCATCACGCGCTTCAGCCCGGCCAGGCGCGGCATCAACCAGTAGGTGGCGAAGCCGAAGTCGGTGACGATCGTGAGTGCGCCGTGCTCGCGGCGCGCCCGCAGTGTCGCGGTGGCGCCGCGCAGCGTGTCGAGGCTCAGCCGCACTGCTTCGTACAGGCACTCGCCGTCGGCCGTCAGCGTGACGCCGCGCGGGCTGCGCTCGAACAGCGGCACGCCCAGTTCGGCCTCGAGCTGGAACACCTGCTGGCTCACGGCCGGCTGGGTGGAGCCGAGCTCGCGCGCGGCGGCCGTGAAGCTCGCGAGCCGGGCAGCCGATTCGAACGCGCGCAGCGCCTGCATCGACGGTAACGGTTCGGATTTCGACATAAGTCCCTCTAATGGCCCCATAAGGGCCGGACGCCTTCCCGCGCGAATTCGGGCGGGCGATAGTGCATCGGACGGTGCGGCACACGTGCTTCACGGGCTGCTTCACATTCCGCTCCACGGGTGGCACGTAACACATTCCGCGATTCTAGCCAGCGCGGCGTGCCCGCGCGGCACTTTCGTCGGGCCGCTTCCGTCATGCCGGACGTCTCGCTGCGCGAGCGGCGCGCCGTTCCATTCGAACACCGTTTTCCCCACGACTGCCGATGACGAATCCGACACCCAACATCCTGATCCTGATGGCCGACCAGCTTACGCCGTTCGCGCTGCCGGCCTACGGCAATCGCGTCGCGCGCACGCCGACGCTGGACCGTCTCGCCGCGCAAGGCGTGGTGTTCGACGCCGCCTACTGCGCGAGCCCGCTGTGCGCGCCGTCGCGCTTTTCGCTGCTGACCGGCAAGCTGCCGTCGGGGATCGGCGCCTACGATAACGCCGCCGAATTGCCGGCGCAAACGCTGACGTTCGCGCACTATCTGCGCGCAGGCGGCTACCGGACGATGCTGTCCGGCAAGATGCACTTCTGCGGGCCCGACCAGTTGCACGGCTTCGAGGAGCGGCTCACGACCGACATCTATCCGGCCGATTTCGGCTGGGTGCCCGACTGGGACAGCCCGGCGGAGCGGCCGAGTTGGTATCACAACATGAGTTCGGTACTCGACGCGGGCCCGTGCGTGCGCACCAACCAGCTCGATTTCGACGACGAGGTCACGTTCGCCGCGAAGCAGAAGCTGTACGACGTCGCGCGCGAGCGGGCGGCCGGGCACGATGCGCGGCCGTTCTGCATGGTCGTGTCGCTGACCCATCCGCACGACCCGTATGCGATCACGCGCGAATACTGGGATCTCTATCGCGACGACGAGATCGACCTGCCGGCCGTGCGCCTCGACGCGGCGGAAAGCGACCCGCATTCGCAGCGGCTGCGCTTCGTCTGCGAGAACGACCGCACGCCGCCCACCGACGAGCAGATCCGCGCCGCACGTCGCGCGTACTACGGCGCAACCTCGTACGTCGACACGCAGTTCGGCAGCGTGCTGGCCGCGCTCGAACAGTGCGGATTCGCCGACGACACGATCGTGATCGTCACGTCCGACCACGGCGACATGCTCGGCGAACGCGGGCTCTGGTACAAGATGACGTTCTTCGAGGGCGGTTGCCGCGTGCCGCTGATCGTGCATGCGCCGGGCCGCTTCGGCGCCGCGCGCGTGCGCGGGCCGGTGTCGCACGTCGACCTGCTGCCGACGCTCGTCGACCTGGCCGGCGCCGCCCCCGCCGGCGGCTGGCCGGACCCCGTCGACGGTGCAAGCCTCGTGCCGCACCTGAACGGCACGCCGGCGCACGAAGTTGCGCTCGGCGAATACCTCGCGGAAGGTGCGGTCGCGCCGGTCGTGATGATCCGCAGCGGCGACTGGAAGTACGTGCATTGCCCGGCCGATCCCGACCAGCTCTATCACCTTGGCGACGACCCGCGCGAGCTGACGAACCTCGCCGGCACGCCGGAAGCCGCGGACGTGCTGGCCGCGTTCCGTGCGCAAGCCGCGCAGCGCTGGAACCTGCCCGAACTGGACCGGCAGGTGCGCGCGAGCCAGCGGCGCCGGCGCTTCCATTACGCGGCGACGACGCAGGGCCGCATCCACGCGTGGGACTGGCAGCCGTTCACCGACGCGAGCCAGCGCTACATGCGCAATCACATCGAACTCGACACGCTCGAGGCGATGGCGCGCTTTCCGCGCATCGGGCGCTGAGCGCCCCGCATCGCGATCACTGACGAACGACGGAGGAAGCGGACGATGGAACGGCAATGCAATGCAGCAATCCGGATCGGCGCGGCGCTGGCCGCGGCCGCCTGCGTGATGACGACGCAGGCCGCGCACGCGGCCGACCCGCAGACGTGCGGCGACGTGAAGATGGCCGCGCCCGGCTGGACCGACATCGATGCGACGAACGCGATGGCGGGCGTCGTGCTGAAGGCGCTCGGCTATCGGCAGGACGTGGCGAACCTGTCGGTGCCGATCACGTACCAGGGGCTCAAGAAAGGGCAGGTCGACGTGTTCCTCGGCAACTGGATGCCCGCGCAGGCGCCGCTCGTGAAGCCGTTCGTCGACGAGAAGTCGATCGACGTGCTGCACGCGAACCTGAGCGGCGCGAAGTTCACGCTCGCGGTGCCCGACTACGTGGCCGCCGCCGGCGTGCATACATTCGCCGATCTCGCGCGCCATGTGGACCGCTTCGGCGGCAAGATCTACGGGATCGAGCCCGGCGCGCCCGCGAACCAGAACATCAAGCGGCTGCTGTCCGACCATGCGCTCGGGGCCGCGAACTGGTCGCTCGTCGAATCGAGCGAGACGGGCATGCTCACGCAGGTCGAGCGCGCGGTGCGCGACAAGCGGTGGATCGTGTTCCTGGCCTGGGAGCCGCATCTGATGAACACGAAGTTCCACCTGACCTACCTGTCGGGCGGCGATGCGTATTTCGGCCCGAACTACGGCGGCGCGACGGTCAATACGGTCACGCGCGCCGGGTTCGCCGGCCAGTGCGCGAACCTCGCGCGGCTGTTCCGGCAGATGACGTTCTCCGTCGACGTCGAGAACCGGATGATCGCCGACATGCTCGACCACAAGACGTCGCCCGCGCTCGCGGCGCAGCGTGCGCTGAAATCCGACCCGGCGCTGGTTGCCGGCTGGCTGGACGGCGTGACGACGGCGGCCGGCGCTCCGGGCCTGCCGGCGGTGCGCGCGGCCCTCGACGGGCACTGATTCCCTCCTTCCGGGCGGCCGGTTTCGACCGCGCCGCCCGTCTACGTGTTTTCCCGAGCGGGTCGCATCGTGACCATTTGGTGTCGCCTTCAGACGGGTGACGCGAAATATGGGTTTGTATTTTTCGCCAATGGCTGCGTTATTGCGGAAAACGAAATGCCGAAGCCAGCGGGCGTACCGAATTCGAATCCACCGGCGCATCGCAGCACGCGCCGGGACGAGATTCTTTCCATCGAACGGTTCAGGGAGGGTGGTCGACAATGAAGCACACCAAAGTTGCCGTAGCCGCCGCGCTTGCATGCGCGGCCTGCGTGCCTGCCATCGGGCATGCGCAGAGCAGTGTGACGCTGTACGGGATTCTCGACGCGGGCATCACGTACGTGAACAACACGGGCGGCTCGCACGTGGTCAAGTTCGACGACGGCGTCGCGTACGGAAACCGTTTCGGCCTGAAGGGCACGGAAGACCTCGGCGGCGGCCTGAAGGCCGTGTTCACCCTCGAGAGCGGCTTCCGCCTCGGCACCGGGCAGCTCGGCTTCGGCGGCGCCGAATTCGGCCGGCAGGCGTATGTCGGCCTGCAGAACGACTGGGGCACGCTGTCGTTCGGCAACCAGCTCGACATCACGAACGAACTCGTGTCGATCTACAACATCTCCGCGTGGGGCAGCGGTTATGCGATCCACCAGGGCGACTTCGACCGCTTCAACGGCGACCGCCTGCCGAATTCGGTGAAGTTCCTGTCGAACGACCTCAGCGGCTTCAAGTTCGGCGCGATGTACTCGTTCGGCAACGTCGCCGGCAACTTCCACCGCAACAGCGCATGGAGCGCGGGCGCGAGCTTCACGAAGGGCGACTTCTCGATCGGCGCCGCGTACACGCGCCTGAACAACCCGAACGGCATCTATGCGTTCGACCCGTACGCGATGATCGGCACGCACACGTTCCTCGGCCAGCAGACCGTCACCGTCGATCCGGCGACCGGCGCACGCACCGACCTGTTCGCGAACACGCCGATGAACGTCGACAGCCAGGGCACGTTCGGCATCGGCTCGAGCTACACGATCGGAAAGCTGACGCTCGACGCCAACTTCTCGTACACGACGATCAAGGGTTTCGGCCAGTCGTCGCACATGCAAGTGTATGAAGGCGGCGGCCTGTACCAGTTCACGCCGGCGCTGAGCCTGATCGCGGGCTATCAGCACACGCGCTTCGAAGGCCATCACTGGAACCAGGGCACGGCGGGCCTGCATTACCTGCTGTCGAAGCGTACCGACGTGTATATCTCCGGCGATTACCTGCGTGCGTCGCAAGGCGTCGATGCGGTGGTCGGCTACAGCTTCACGCCGTCGACGACGCAGACGCAGGCCGACGTGCGGATCGGGATGCGCCATTCGTTCTGAGCGGGGTGGTGTGAGGTTGTGACGTCTTCAGCGAGGTCTCTCTTTGGCGCGAACCGAGGTTCGCGCTTTTTTTTGCCCGACTGAGGTGAGCGGGCACGAGAGCCGTCCGGTCAAGGCCCGCTGCCGGGCGACTGCCCGACGGTATTGACCGGTGCCGTCTATAGACGCTAGCATCGTCCCCATGCTTGATCGCGCCCGTTTCCTCTCTTCGCTGCTCCGCGCATGTTGTCAGAACGTGCCAGGGGGAAGTTGCGTCCAGCGAACTCGCTGAACATTCAAGCAATCGCCTTCCGGCCGCCTGTGATGCAAGACAGGCGGCCTTTTTGTTTTTTGGGCCGACACCTTCGGACGGAGAAACTCGATGCCGCTTGCGCTGTATGACACCTGGTCGCGTACCGTACGCCCGTTCACGCCAATCCGGGCCGGGCAGGTCGGCATGTACTGCTGCGGCCCCACGGTCTACGACGACGCCCACATCGGCAACCTGAGAACCTACGTGTTCGAGGATCTCCTGCGCCGCGTACTGGTGCGCAACGGATACGAGGTGCGGCACGTCGTCAACATCACCGACGTCGGCCACCTGACTTCGGATGCGGACGAAGGCGAAGACAAGATGGAAAAGGGCAGCCGCCGGACCGGCGAATCGGCGTGGGCCATCGCTCGGCGCTACACCGACGCTTTCGTGCGGGACTGGCGCGCGCTCCACCTGCTCGAGCCGACGGTCTGGTGCCGCGCCACGGATCACATCGCCGAACAGATCGCGTTCATCGATACGCTCGACCGGGGCGGCTACGTCTATCGCACGGACGACGGCCTCTACTTCGACACCAGTCGGCAGGACGACTACGGTTATCTCGCGCGGCTAGACCGCGCGGGGTTGCAGGCGGGCAAGCGGGTCGCGCTGGGCGACAAGCGGAGCATCACGGATTTTGCGTTGTGGAAGTTCAGCCCGGCCGGCGTCAAGCGGCAGATGGAATGGGACAGCCCGTGGGGGCGCGGCTTTCCGGGCTGGCATATCGAATGCTCGGCGATGTCGGCGAAGTATCTCGGGACGTTGTTCGATATCCATTGCGGCGGCGAGGATCACATCGCCGTGCATCACAGCAACGAGATCGCGCAGACACGGGCGGCCCACGGCACGAACCTCGCGAATTACTGGATGCACGGGCACTTCCTGACGCTCGACGCCGATACGAAGATGTCGAAGTCGAGCGGCGATTTCGTTCGTCTGCAGACCTTGCAGAGCCGGAATATCGACCCGCTCGCGTACCGTTACCTGTGCCTGACGGCCCATTACCGGAGCAAGCTGCATTTCACGTGGGCGTCGCTCGATGCCGCTCACACCGCGCTGAACCGGCTTCGGCACCTGTATGCCGGATGGCCGGATGGAGGGCACGTCGATGCGGATTTCGCCGCGCGATTCGACGCCGAAGTGAACGAGGACCTGAATCTGCCCAGGGCGCTCGCGGTGCTCTGGGATCTGGTCAGGAGCAACCTGCCACCCGCGACGCTGAAAGCGACCGTGGACAGCTTCGACGCCGTGCTGGGCCTCGGTCTGCGCGCATGGAGGCCGGTTGCGCCCGACATTCCGGAACACGTTCGCGGGTTGCTTGCGGAACGCGAGCGCGCGAGAGCGGACAAGGACTGGGTGCAGGCTGACCGGATACGGGAAGCGTTGAGCCAGCAGGGTTGGCGAGTCGAGGACACCCCGGAAGGTCAACGCCTGTTCGGCATCGCCGGCGGCGCGACCGATGAGGGCGTTCCGCCCCGCTGAAGCCCGCGGCCGCCTGCATCGGAAGATCCCGTGCCCGAGCCGCCATCCGGCGGCCGCGATGGACGCGGCCGCCGGATGCGTCGCTCCCCGAGTCCGCACGATGTTGCCGGCCACGTCCCCGGCCCGTTTTGCGCGCTTGGCATATCATCGCGATTTCGCCGCGTCCGTACCGTTGTCGCGCGCATGCATCGGCGTGCGCAGTCGCTTTCCCGAACGGTGCCGGCGTGCCGCGCCGACCGCCGAGACCTCGATGACCGACTCCGTGCCCGATCCCAGTCCTTTATCCCCGTTGCCCGCCAACCTGTTCCGTCACGCACCGTTCCAGCGCTTCTGGGGCACGCGCGTGATGTCTTCCCTGGCTTTCCAGATCCTGTCGGTTGCAATCGGGTGGTACGTCTACGCGCTCACGCACAGCGCGTTCGCACTCGGTCTCGTCGGCCTCGCGCAGTTCGTGCCGATGTTCGCGCTGACGCTCGTCGTCGGGCAGGTGGCCGACCGTTACGACCGCCGGCGCATCGCGACGATCTGCCAGGCCGTCGAGGCGCTGGCCGCCGGCGTGTTCCTGCTCGGTGCCGCGCAAGGATGGCTGGCCGCGCCGGCCGTGTATGCGCTCGCGGCGATCGTCGGCACGGCCCGCGCGTTCGAGTCGCCGTCGGTGTCGTCGCTGCTGCCGGCCGTCGTGCCGCGCAGCGACCTGCCGCGCGCGACCGCGTTGTCGACCTCGGCGAACCAGGCCGCGCAGATTCTCGGGCCCGCGTTCGGCGGGCTGCTGTATGGCATCGGCGCGCCCGTCGCGTTCGGCACGAGTGTCGTCGCGTTCGCGGTCGCGGCGGTGTTGAGCGGTACGATTCCGCTGCGCGGCGCGCCGCCCGCGCGCGAACCGGTGACGCTCCGTTCGGTGTTTTCAGGCATCGCATTCATCCGGCGCGAACCGGCGATCCTCGGCGCGCTGTCGCTCGACCTGTTCGCGGTGCTGTTCGGCGGCGCGACCGCGCTGTTGCCGATCTACGCGCGCGACATCCTGCAGGTCGGGCCATGGGGGCTCGGCGCGTTGCGCGCGGCGCCGGCGGTCGGCGCGCTCGCGGGCACGCTGTGGCTCACGCGCTTTCCGCTCAGGGGCCGGCCCGGCCGCGCGATGTTCGGCGGCGTGATCGCATTCGGCATCGCGACGATCGTGTTCGGGCTGTCGAGGAATTTCGTGTTGTCGCTCGTCGCGCTGGCGGCGCTCGGCGCATCGGACGTGGTGAGCGTCGTCGTGCGCCTGTCGCTCGTGCAGCTGCGCACGCCCGACGACATGCTCGGCCGTGTGAGTGCCGTCAACTCGCTGTTCATCGGCACGTCGAATCAACTCGGCGAATTCGAATCGGGCGTGACGGCTGCATGGTGGGGCGCGCCGGCCGCGATCGTCGTCGGCGGCGCGGCGACGATCGCCGTTGCACTCACGT
The DNA here is from genome assembly GCF_050768715.1 of Burkholderia sp. ZZQ-2. Classification (NCBI taxonomy): domain Bacteria; kingdom Pseudomonadati; phylum Pseudomonadota; class Betaproteobacteria; order Burkholderiales; family Burkholderiaceae; genus Burkholderia; species Burkholderia sp. ZZQ-2. The sequence continues at coordinate 8,344 of NZ_LDVA01000260.1, forward strand.
GGATGCGGCTGTTCCCGCAGCTCACGACCATGAAGTCGCTCGAGCGCGACGCGTGACGGACGTCACGCGTCCTGCGTCACGCGCACGGCCGTGCCGTAGCAGAGGACTTCCGTGACACCCGAGCCGATCTCGGTCGAGTCGTAACGCATCGCGACAATTGCGTTCGCGCCGAGCTTGCGTGCGTCGGCGAGCATCTTGTCGAAGGCCTGCTGGCGGGCTTTTTCGCACAGCGACGTGTAGAGCGTGATGTTGCCGCCGAAGATCGTCTGCAGCGATGCGCCGAACGAACCGACGATCGAGCGCGAGCGCACGACGATGCCCTGTGCGACGCCGAGCGAGCGAACGGTCGTGTGGCCGGGCAGGTCGAACGCGGTCGTGACACGGGCGGGCGACAGATCGTCGATGGAGCGGGAGAAATCGGTCATGGCGGGAAGCGTGTAGCGAAGTGGTCGAACGGGGATTCTATCCGGACGAAGCGGCGTACCCGGCTCGACGACGGGTCAACGCCGCGACCGCGGAGAACGCTTCGCGACGGAAGCGTATGCAAACCGCGAGCACACACTTCCGTCATTTCCGGACGAACAGCCCGGCCGCACGCCGTCAGGGCGTCACGGTCGCACTGCCGTTGCCGCCGAGATCGACCGCGTAGGCCAGCGCCAGCTTGCCGAACTTCAATGCGTGGTTCGCCTGCCGATCCGAATTCTCCAGCGTGTCGTTCACGGTATGGATATACGGACTATCGTTCTGATCGGCCTCGAACGGGAACGACGCCGGATACCCTTGCGCATTCCACGACGCATGATCCGAGCACGCATACCCGCACTGCGACGTGCCGATCGCGAGTTCCGGCAGGTAGGTCTTCGCCAGATTCGTCAGGTAGGTGTTCTGCGACGCGTTCGTGTAGTCGGTGATCAGGTAGATGTCCTTCGGGTCGCCCTTGTAGTTCGTCATGTCGAGCTGCAGCACGCCGACCACGTTCGCGTTTTGCGCACGAAACTGCTTCGCGATCGCCTTCGAGCCGAGCAGGCCGGCTTCCTCGGCCGCGTACCCGACGAACTTGATCGTCCGCTTCGGCCGGTAGTTGTTCGCCAGCAGCACGCGCAGCGCTTCGGTGAGGCTGGCGATGCCCGACGCATCGTCGTCCGCGCCGGGCGAGCGCGTGTTTTCCGTCGTGCGCCCGACCGTCGAATCGAGGTGGCCGCCCAGCACGACGGTGCCCGCGGCCGGATCGCTGCCGCGGATCGTCAGGATCACGGATTTCTGCGGAAAGCCCGTGTGCGCGAACTGCTCGACGGTGATGTCGGCGCGCGAACCGGCCAGCTGCTTCCACTGCAGCGCGAGCCAGTCCGACGCGGCGACGCCGTGCGACGTCGTGTAGTAGCGGTTCGTGAAGCCGGACAGCGACGTGATCGTGCCGACGATGTTGCTGGCCTGCAGCTGCTGGATCCACGTGTCGATCTGCGGCGCGTTCGAAACCTTGTACGTGGAAGCCGCGGCCTGCTTCGCGAGCGGCGTCGGCAACGGCTGAAGTGCCTGGCGCGCGTCGTCGAACGAGTCGTGCACGACATAGCCGGGCCCGTGGCCGCGCGTATGGTGGACGGCGTGGGCCAGTTCGCCGAGCCGCGAATCGTCGATTTCGACGACGTGCACGGTCTCGCGGCGCGACGCGCCGTCGGCCGCCTTGCCGGCGTCGAGGGTCGTGCTGTATTGCGCGGTGGCGCTTGCGTCGATGCGTTGCAACTGGCGGAACGCCGCGTCGCCGAGCGTGATCCATACCGGCGTCGCGTGCGCGGCGGCGGTCAGCAGCATGGCGCCCAGCGCGGCGCTCAGGCGGGTGAGTTTCAGAGTAGGCATGTTCGATCTCGTGAGGATGGCGATGTCGATGAAGGGAGCGCGTCACAGGTCGTGCGATGCGCCCCCGCCTGCTGCGGAATTACGACTTCTTCGGTACGGTCACGCCGTACGTGCAACTCTGGTTGTACGCGTTGCCGATCGCGGTGAGCTGCGCGCTGCTGTAGCCGAGCGCGGACGCGGCCGTCAGCACCGCCTGCGCGGCGGCCTTCTGGTTGGTCGAGCCGTTGGTCATCGACAGCCCCTTCAGGAACGCCTTGTCCATCGCCTGCGCACCGATCGCGTCGCGCGCGACGAGGTTGCACGAGGCCCAGTACTGGCCGGCCGTATGGATCTCCGCGCCGCGTGCCTGCGCATAGGTGCGCCCGACGTTCCAGTTGGTCACGCGGCCGCCCCAGAACTCGTTGTGGCCGTCCCAGTTGTAGACCCAGTGGTACTGCGCATCCGACGGGCTCCACTGGTTGAAGTCGCGGCTGTACGCGGCGGCGAGATAGTCGCCGGTGCCTTCCGACAGCCCTTCCTGCTGCGACAGGCCGCCGTTCGTCACCCAGTCGTGGATGCCGTGGCCGAGTTCGTGGATCACGACGTCCGCATCCTCCGCGTCGTCGACGCCGCCTTGCCCGAAGGTCAGCCGGCCGCTGCTCGACGAATACGACGAGTTGTCGTCGCCCGATTCGCCGTGCGGGTCGTACTGCACGCCGCCCGTGTACTGGTACGGCAGCGCCTTGATGCCGAGCGTCTGGTTCACGTAACGCAGGAACGTGTCGATGTGGTAGTACACGTTCACCGCCTCGAAATACAGGTTGCCGCGCGTGAATTCGAATGCGGGGGTCGACTGCACGGGGCACGCGTTGTCGCGCGGCGCGTCGAAATCGACGCATGCCGCATACGGGCCCGACAATGAATAACGCGCACCCGACTGCGCGAGATCCTTCAGCGTCACGCGCACGCGCGCGGCGGTGAGTTGCGACGAATCGACGTCGTTGCTGTCCTTGTAGCCCGTGCTGCCGTAGCTGCTTTTGGTCGGCGACAGCGGGTCGGGCCGGAACACGAAGCCCGTGCCGTCGGTCGCGTAGAACGCCTTGTCCTCGGCGCGCAGCACTTCGCCGCTGGCCGAGTCGATCAGCAGTTCCCAGTCGCCTTTCGGGCCGTCGTTCGGGCGACCGCGCACTTTCCACGCGGTATGCGTGCCGGCCTTGTCGACGAAGGCGACGAGCTGCGCATCCTGGTTCGTGAAGCCGCTCACGCCGAGATACGCGCGTGCGCGGTCGAGCGCCTGCTGCTGGTCGACGGCCTGCGCCTTGCCCGACTTCGCGACCACGCCGTTGATCGTGTTGCTCGCGACGTACAGGATGCGGCCGTCCTTCGCGACCGTCACCGCGATTTCGCTGCCGTACACGGGCAATCCGGCTGCCTGCTGCTGCAGGCGCACGACGGTGAACTCGGCGTCGCTGCGCTCCGACGTGACGACGAGGCTCGCGAGCGCGGTCGCGTCGAGCCCGAGTTGCGCGGCCTGCGACGCGACGAAGTCGCGGGCGGTGGCGGCGGGCGTCGCGGCGGCCTTCTTCGCGCGATAGGCGGGGTTGTACAGCGTGACGGCGACGCCGTCCGCGCGGAACTGCCCGGCGGCCGTATCCGACCTGGCGGCCGGTGGCGCGACGCCGCGTGTCAGGCTTTCGCGCAGGCTCGTTGCCTGCGGATTCGAGACTTTCGTATCGGCCGCGGTGCCGCCGACGATGCCGAAACCGAGCACGAGACCCAGGGCGAGCGGCAGTGCTTTGCGTGATGTCTGCATACGTGATCCTCATCTCAACGGTTGGACACGCCCGCGCGTTCGTGGCGCGCAGGCACGACACGGCCCGCGCGCCGGCTCGATGGAGCCGGTGCGGCGAAGCGGTGTTGGGAGCGTCGACTGACTAAGGAAACCTAAATGTCAGGTCGAAAAGAAACCGGCGGGAGTAGCGGGTGAAACGCGGGAGGAGGCGCGCGCGAAGCGGCGAGCGAAGAATCGAACGGCAGGCAGGTGCGGCGACGGCGAATCGAGCATCGTCATGTCATACCCCTCGGATCGAATCGATATCGGTGGTAGCCTGCCGAGATGCGGCATGCATGTCGTTAGGCTGCCTATCTAACTTTTTTTGGTATGTTACAGAATATTTTCAACGACATTCCAGTTTATTTTCGATGACCTCTTCAGTCCGTCGATCAATCGCCGGCATTGTTCAGCGAGCGGCGGGAAACGTTGCCGAAACGCGCAATTCCGTGCTGGATTGTGCTTGAAACCTGTGACGATCAGCGCGTCGCGCGGCGGTCGCTGCGCGGGCTCAGGCCGAATCGCGCGCGATACGTGCGCGAGAAATGCGACGGCGATTCGAACCCGCACGCGACGCACACCGACGTGATGCTCATGTCGGTCTGCTGCAGCAGTTCACGCGCGCGGTCGAGCCGCAGGTTCAGGTAGAAATGCGTCGGCGTGTCGTTCAGCGTCGCGCTGAACAGCCGTTCGAGCTGGCGCCGCGTGATCGACACCTCCTGCGCGAGCGCATCGGAGCCGAGCGGGTTTTCCATGTGCCGCTGCATCGTGCCGATCACCTGGATCAGCTTGCGGTTGTGCACGCCGTAGCGCGCGGCGATCTCGAGCCGCTGGCTGTCCGAGCGCTGCCGGATCCGGCTGACCACGAACTGCTCGGAGATCGCCGCCGCGAGATCGGCACCGTGCCGCCGCCCGATCAGGTCGAGCATCATGTCGATCGACGCGGTGCCGCCCGCGCACGTGATGCGCCGGTCGTCGATCTCGAACAGCTCTTGCGTCGCGTTCAGGCCGGGGTAGCGTTCCCGGAACGCGGCCAGTGCTTCCCAGTGCAGCGTGAGCGGCTGCGACGCGTCGAACAGCCCGGCTTCCGCGAGCACGAAGCTGCCCGTGTCGATGCCGCCGAGCGTTGCACCATGACGGTGCTGGCGGCGCAGCCAGTCGCCGATCGCGCGCGTGTAGCACACGAGCGGATCGAAGCCGGCGACGACGAACACCGTATCGACCGTTTCGACCTCCGCGCACGCGGCTTCGGCGGCGACCGGAATGCCGTTGCTCGCGGCGACGGGCGCGCCGTCGGCGCTGATCACGTGCCAGCGATAGAGCTCCGTGCGAAAGCGGTTCGCGACGCGCAGCGGTTCGACCGCGGACATGAAGCCGAGCGCGGAAAAGCCGGGCAGCAGCAGGAAGTGAAAATCCTCGGGCATCGGGGCAGGCAATGGAATCCGGTGGTCGTCGCGTGTCGCGCGGGGCGGGGAACGGTCAGCCGGAGATTATCGCGGGTTTTGCGCGGCCTCAGCGCGTTTTTGCGCCGCGCGCGGAACGGCGCGCGGTGGTCGACGGCAACTCGCCGAACTGCGCCTTGTAGGCGTTCGCGAAATGCCCGAGGTGGATGAAGCCCCAGCGTGCGGCCGCGTCGCTGATCGGCAGGTCGGCCTGCCGCGTGTCGAGCAGCATCCGCCGTACTTGCGACAGGCGCAGCGATCGCACGTAATGCAACGGGCTGGTCTGCACGACCGACTGGAAACTGTTCTGCATCGTGCGCCGGCTCACGCGCAATTGGGTGCACAGGCTCAGCACGTCGACCGGTGCTTCGGGATGGTCGATCACGTAGTCGTGCACGCGGCGCACGATGTCGGCGCGGCATGCATGCGTGAGACGGTTCGACGGCTCGGGAATCCGGTACGTGAGGAGATCGACGAGTACGTTGCCGATAGCGCCGCGCAGTTCGCGCTGCGCGCGTGCGTCGCGGAAGGTATCGGGTGCCGACAATACACGCTCGAGGTGCGTCGCGATCTGCACGCTCGCGCGCATCAGCACCGCGGTGGGCATGTCGACGACGCCGCGCCGCAACGTGGCTTCGTCGAGGCGGACGTCGGCCGCATCCTCGATCTGCTGCATCAGTTCGCCGTTGGCGACGACACCGATCAGCGACATGTCGTCGGGCGAGTGCAGCTCGAACGGGGTGCCGCCGCGCGCCAGCACCATCGTGCCGCGTTCGATGCGCGTCCCGCCGAATGCGAACGCACCCGAGCCGGTGAGCGGCATGCCGAACACCGTCTGGTCGTGCGGCAATCTTCCGCGCTGGATGATGCGAACGTTGGCGGCTTCCTGGAACAGCTGCACGCTGTCCAGCACCGCATGCTTGACCGCGCTGCGATACGCGCCGGAGCCGATCTGGTCGTAGCGCTGGTTCCAGCCGCGCAGCGCCTCGGCATGCCGGTCCGCGTTGTCGAACCTCTCGTGAAACACGAACACAGCGCCTCCGGGTGCGTCGATCAGGACCGCGCAAGATTAAACCGGCCGCGCGGTCGGCGCAATAAGGAGCAGCGCTATTCCGGGCGTATCTGCCAGAGGGTCGGAAGCCTTCGGCCGGCGTGCCTTTCAGGCGGTTTTCCAATATCCCGAATCGGCACGCACGCGGTGCCGGTCCGGGTGCTGACCGGATTTATTGTCGAACTACAGTCGCCCCACGTTACGTGATTCCCCAACTGGAGGCGACATGAGGACAAGGCGACGAACCGCGGTGCTCGCGGCGACGCTGGCGTTCGCGGCGGCATGGGCCGGCGGCGCGAATGCGACGGAAAAGCCGGAAGAACTGGTCGTGCAGAAGATGCCGCCCTGGCATCCGCACGAGGTCTATATCGTCGACATCTCGATGCCGTCGATGACCGACGGACGCATCTACGTGTACGACGCCGATGCGAAGAAGCTGCTCGGGCAGATCGACGGCGGCTTCGGCCCGGGCCTCGCGATCTCGCCGGACCGCAAGACGAGCTTCGTCGCGACGACGTACTTCTCGCGCGGCTCGCACGGCACGCGCACCGACGTCGTCGAGATCACCGACAACACGACGCTCGATCATGCGGGCGAGATCGTGATTCCGGCGAAGCATGCGCAGCACGTGCCGTCGCCGTACAATACCGCGTTCAGCGCGGACGGCAAGCGGCTGTACGTCGCGAACATCACGCCGGCCGCATCGGTGACGGTGATCGACGCGGTCTCGAAGAAGGTGCTGTCGGAGATCGACACGGCGGCCTGCGTGCTCGCGTATCCGTCGGGCAACGACCGTTTCACGGCGCTGTGTGAAAGCGGCAAGGCGCTGACCGTCGCGCTCGACGCGAACGGCAAGGAAACGAAGCGCACGATGTCGGATGCGTTCATCGACGTCGACAAGGATCCGGCGTTCGTGAACGCGTCGCGCTACAAGGGCGACTATCTGTTTACGACCTACGGCGGCAACGTGCGCAGCGCGGATTTCAGCGGCGACAAGCCCGTGTTCGGCAAGCCGTGGCCGCTGCTGACGGACGCCGAGCGCGCCGAAGGCTGGCGCCCGGGCGGCATGCAGCAGACGGCCGTGCAGGCGAAGCAGAACCGCTACTACGTGCTGATGCACAAGGGCGGCGACGGCTCGCACAAGGACCCCGGCACGCAGGTGTGGGTGGTCGACCTGAAGTCGAAGCAGCGTGTCGCGCGCTGGGATCTCGCGCAGCAGAAGATCGATCCTCTCGTGTCGATCCAGGTCAGCGAGGACGACAAGCCGCTGTTCTACGGGCTGACGGCGACCTCCGACCTCGTCGTGATGGATGCGCGCACGGGCAAGCTGCAGCACGTCGAGAAGCAGATCGGCAATACGTCGTCGCTGCTCGTCAACCCGTGAGGCCGCGATGACGCTCGATCCCGTACTTGCCACCAGCGCGCAGGCCGGCGCTGCCGTCGTCGTGCTGCTCGGCGCCTTCGCGAAGATGCGCCGGCCCGCCGCGTTTAGCCACGCACTCGCCGGCTACCGGCTGCTGCCCGACGCGCTGACCGCGCCCGTCGCGTTCGCGATTCCGCTCGCGGAAGCCGTCGGCGCGGCGGCACTGCTGTTTCCCGATACGCGCACGGCCGGCGCGATCGGCCTGATCGCGCTGCTCGTCGCCTTCGCGGCGGCAATCGCGATCAATCTCCTGCGCGGCCACACTGACATCGACTGCGGCTGTTCCGGCTTCGCGGCCGCGCGAGCAGATGCGCCGCGCGGCATCGGCTGGCTGCACGTCGGTCGCGCGTTGCTGCTCGCCGCGCTGGCCGCGACCGCGCTCGTCGAGCCGGGCGCGCGCGCGGTCGTGTGGTTCGACTACCTGACGCTGTTCTTCTCCGTGCTGCTGATCGTCTGCGCGCTGCTCACCGTCGACGTGCTGCTCGCCAACGTACCGCGCCTTTCCCACCTGAGGAATTCATGATGCAAACCGCTCTCACCGTTTCCACCGCCCTGCTGTGGGTGGCCGTCCTCGCGCTCGGCGCGATCTGTCTCGCGCTCGTGCGCCAGATCGGCATCCTGTACGAACGCATCATGCCGGCCGGCGCATTGATGATCGACAAGGGGCCGGCGGTCGGTGCGATCGCGCCGGCGTTCGAACTGACCGACATTCGCGGCTCGCAGGTGAAGGTCGGCGGCATCGATGCGTCGGGCAAGGCGACACTGCTGTTCTTCCTGTCGCCGACGTGCCCCGTCTGCAAGAAGCTGCTGCCGCTGCTGCCGTCGCTGCAGGCGAGCGAATCGACGCCGGTGAACATCGTGCTCGCGAGCGACGGCGATATCGACGAACACACGCGCTTCGCGCGCAAGCACGACCTCGGGCGCTTCCCGTACGTGCTGTCGCAGGAGCTCGGCCTCGCGTACCAGATCGGCAAGCTGCCGTATGCGGTGTTGCTCGACGAAACCGGCACGGTGCGTGCGAAGGGCCTCGTCAATACGCGCGAGCATCTCGAGAGCCTGTTCGAAGCGAAGGAGCGCGGCGTCGCATCGCTGCAGCAGTTCGTGCACGGCGATCACAGCCACGACGCGCACGCGCAGCACGCATGACCGGCCGACCCTCTTTCAACGTCAAGGGAGAACAACGACATGGGCCTGTTTGATTCATGGTTCGAGCGGTCGGCGCGCGGCGTCGCGCAGCACAGTTCGCGGCGCAGCGCGATGGCGAAGCTCGGCAAGGTGCTGGTGGGATCGGCGATGCTGCCGCTGCTGCCCGTCGATCGCACCGCGTATGCGGCCGAGGCGGCGTCGGGCGCATCCGGTGCCGCCGCCTCGGGGGCGAGCGACGACCCGATGAGCTGCGACTACTGGAAATACTGCGCGATCGACGGCTGGCTGTGCAGTTGTTGCGGCGGCACGTCGAGCAGTTGCCCGCCGGGCACGACGCCTTCGCCGATCACGTGGATCGGCACCTGCCGCAATCCGCACGACGGTTCGGACTACATCGTGTCGTACAACGATTGCTGCGGCAAGACGTCGTGCGGCAAGTGCTTCTGCAACCGCAACGAGCGCGAGAAGCCGCTGTACAAGCTGTCGTTGAACAACGACATCAACTGGTGCATGGCGAACGGCAATTCGAATTACCACTGTTCGGTTTCGGTTCTGTTGGGGGCGGCGAAGCAATGAAAGTGAAGCAAGCAGGAAAGATCGCAGTCGCGTGCATGACGGCCGTGGCGGCCTTCGCGTTGCCAGGCGCCGCCGGTGCGCAGGAAGCCGTGCATTACCCGGCCGGCAAGAGCCTGTTCGACGCGCAATGCGCGGTGTGCCATCAGGCGGGCGGGAAAGGGCAGGACGGCCTCGCGCCGCCGCTGACCGAGTATCCGGGCAAGTATGCGACGGCCGAGGCGGGGCGTTCGCAGCTGGTCGCGACACTGCTGCACGGGATGTTCGGCGAGATCAAGGTGCACGACAAGCGTTACAACTTCAAGATGCCGTCGTTTGCGAGCGCCAGCGACGACGACATCGCGCACGTGCTCAACTACGTCGTGTTCGATCTCAACGCGCAGCACGGCGACGCGAAGCCGTTCACGGCGGCCGACATCCGCGCGGCGCGCGCGAAGGCGATGGACGGCACGGCCGTTCATGCGCAACGCGAAGTCGTCATCAAGGGGCTCGGCCTGTGAAGGTTGCCCGTGCATCCCGTGTTTGCGACGTCGCGCCGCGCGCGCGGCGCGCGGCGGCATCGTGGTTCGGCAACCTGTCGCGCCACCTGTCGTCGCTGCTGATGCTTGCCGGGGCGGTCGTCGGCCTGATCGCGGCACCTGCGCATGCGGAAGGCACGGCCGACGCGGCGCTCGCGCGGCAGCACTGGGTGCTCAACTGCATGGGCTGCCACACGGCCACGGGCGGCGGTATCGCCGGCAAGGTGCCGCCGCTCGCGAACTCGCTCGGCTATTTCACGCATCTGCCGGCCGGGCGCGAGTACGTGATGCGCGTGCCCGGCGCATCGAACTCGGCACTGTCGGACCAGGACCTGGCCGACGTGCTCAACTGGGTACTCACGACCATGAACCGCGACGCGCTGCCGCGCGACTTCAAGCCCTATACGGCCGCCGAAGTCGCCGCGCACCGCCGTCCTGCCTATTCCGACGTCGCGACCGTGCGCGCCGGCCTCGTTCGCGCGTTGCAGGCACGCGGGGTCGACGGCGTCGTGGATCGCTACTGACCGACCGATTCAAGAAATCGAGGAAGAACGAAGATGGAGACAAACCAGAACTTTCCGCTGCTCGACGCCACGCGCGCGTTTCTCGCGAAGCCGAAGAAGATGCTGATCGGCGCCGAGTGGAGCGACGCTGCGTCGGGCCGCCGGCTCGACGTCGTGAATCCGGCCGACGGCTCCGTGCTCGCGCGTGTGCCCGAAGCGGACGAGCACGACGTGCAACAGGCCGTCGCGGCCGCGCGGCGCGCATTCGATGCGGGGCCGTGGCGTACCGCGAAGACCACCGACCGCGAGCGTCTGCTGCTGACGCTCGCCGACCTGATCGAAGCGAATGCGCGCGAGCTGGCCGAGATCGAGTCGCTCGACAACGGCAAGCCCGTGATGGTGGCGCAAGGGCTCGACGTCGCGATGGCCGCGCAGTGCTTCCGCTACATGGCCGGCTGGGCGACGAAGATCGAAGGCAGCGTGATCGACGCGGGCATGCCGTACATGCCGGACAGCGAGATCTTCACCTACACGCGCAAGGAGCCGGTCGGTGTGGTCGGCGCGATCATTCCGTGGAATTTCCCGCTGCTGATGGCAGCGTGGAAGCTCGCGCCCGCGCTGGCCACAGGCTGCACCGTGGTGTTGAAACCCGCGGAAGATACGCCGCTGAGTGCGTTGCGCCTGGGCGAGCTGATCCAGGCGGCCGGTTTCCCGGACGGCGTCGTCAATATCGTCACCGGCTACGGTCATACGGCCGGCGCCGCGCTGTCGCGCGATCCGCGCATCGACAAGATTGCGTTCACGGGCTCGACGCAGACAGGCAGGACGATCGGCCACGCGGCGCTCGACAACATGACGCGGATGTCGCTGGAACTCGGCGGCAAGTCGCCGGTGATCGTGCTGCCCGACGTCGATCCGGACAAGGCCGCACTGGGTGTGGCGAATGCGATCTTCTTCAACCAGGGGCAGGTGTGCACGGCCGGGTCGCGCGCGTACATCCACGCGAAGGTGTTCGACGACGTGATCGGGCGCGTCGCGAAGATCGCCGCGAGCCTGAAGATCGGCCCGGGGATGGATCCGTCGACGCAGATCGGCCCGCTCGTCTCGGCGAAGCAGCGCGAGCGCGTGTGCGGCTATATCGATTCGGGATTCGGCGAGGGCGCGCGCGCCGCGGCGGGCGGCCGCGCGATCGAGGGCCCGGGCTTCTTCGTCGAGCCGACCGTGCTGGTCGATACGACGCAGGCGATGCGCGTCGTGCGCGAGGAGATCTTCGGGCCGGTGCTCGTCGCGATGCCGTTCGACGACGTCGACACGGCCGCGCAGCTCGCCAACGACACGCCGTACGGCCTCGGCGCGAGCATCTGGTCGAACGACCTTTCCGCGATTCACAAGCTGATCCCGCGCATCGCCGCGGGCACGGTGTGGGTCAACTGCCACTCGCTGCTCGACAACGCGATGCCGTTCGGCGGGATGAAGCAGTCGGGTTTCGGCCGCGAACTCGGTCGCGCGGTGATCGACCAGTACACGGAAAGCAAGTCGGTGATGATGAACTACGCATGAGCGTAGCGGCGGGTGCGTGCGTTGCCGCCACGTCGGCCGCGCGCGCATGCCGCAGGCGGGCCCATCCGGATCGCGGCATCGCGGCCGGGCGCCGGCGGCGGGCTGAAGCCACGCGCTGATCCCGTTCGGCGCAGGCGCGCTCGACCTGAGGCATCCGCTCGATGCGGCACCGGGCGGTGCGCAAGGCCAGCCGGCCGGGTCGAAGCACGACATCCAAGCGCACGCGCGAATGCCACGAATACCACGAACGCGTCACGCACGAACCAGCACCACGCCGAGAATGAGGCACGCCGCACCGGCCAGGCGGATCGGGCTGGCCGAATGCTGCTGGATGCCGAGCACACCGAAATGGTCGAACACGAGCGCGCCGGTCATCTGCCCGACGACGATCAGCGCGAGCGTCGTCGCGGCGCCCAGTCGCGGCACCATCAGGATCGCGATGCCGACGAACACCGCGCCGAAGAATCCGCCGGTCCAGCTGAACCACGACCCCGCATCGGCGACGGTGCCGCTCAGGCGAGGATGCGGGGACAGGAGTGCGACGGCGAGCATCGCGGCCAGGCCGACGAGGTAGCTGACCGACCCGGCCCACCATGGCGAGCCGAGCTGCGCGCGGAGGTTGGCGTTGAGCACCTGTTGCAACGCCACGCTGATGCCGGCGGCGACGACCAGCAGATACGACAGGAGAGTAGTCACGAAGAGGGCAGCTCCGGCGATGTGGCCCGTGACGGCGGTTCCGGCACGGCAGGCTTCCATTCTGGGAAGCGCGACGGTATAACGCAAATATCAAATCGGGCGCTTATCCATCTCGTTTCGGCATGCCATCCCTGAGGCAAATTCAGTACTTCCTGACCGTGGCCGATCTCGGCGGCTTCACGCCGGCCGCGAGCGCGCTCCATGTCGCGCAGTCGGCGCTGAGCCGGCAGATCGGTCAACTGGAAGACGAACTGGGGTTCTCGCTGTTCGACCGGGAGCCGAGGGGCGTGCGGCTCACGGCGGCCGGCGCGATCTATCGCGATCGCGTCGCGTCGATTCCGGCGACCCTGGCTGCCGCGGCCGAGGAGGGCGCACGGTTGTCGCGCGGTGAGGCGGGCGTATTGCGGCTCCTGCATTCGAGCACCGTTCCCGTCGGCAGCCTGATGCCGGTGCTCGAGCGTTTCATGGGCGCGTGCCCGGGTGCGCGGATCGATCTCGACCGCGCGTCGTCCGAGGACCAGGTGCTGGAGATCGCGAACGGCAACGCCGATATCGGGATCGTTCGTGTGCCGGTGCTGCGCCGCGATTCGCGCGTGCGTTTCGTCGAGCTCGCGGCCGAGCGCTTGTGCGTGGCGGTGCCGGCCGATCACCCGCTGGCGGGCCGCCGGCGCACGGCGATCTCGCGGCTGCGGCACGAGCCGTTCGTATCGGCCGTGCATCGGGAGCGGGGCGGGCTGGCGCGCGTCGTGATCGACCTTTGCCTGAAACGGGGATTCGTGCCCGCGACCGCCCGGATCGTGTCGCCGAAGACGTCGATGCTGAATCTCGTCGCGGCCGGGCAGGGCGTGGCGATCGTGCCGGAACGGATGGCGAGCCTCGGTATCGACGGGGTCGTCTTCGTGCCGATCTCGGATGACGACGCAAAATCGGCGTGCGCGCTGGTGCTGCCGGTCGAGCCGACGGCGCTGGCGGACGCGTTCGTGCGCGTGATCGCAGCGGGAAGCACACGGGACGATGCCTGAAGGGCACCCCGTGCGTTATCCCGCCGGATAAAAAAAAACGCCAACCCGTCGAAACGGGCTGGCGTCGTGCTTCCGGTATGGCGACGATCAGAACTGGTTCATCGTGTTGTCCTTGCCTGCCGCCTTCAGCGCTGCTTCGCCGCTGAAGTATTCCTTGTGGTCGTCGCCGATGTCCGAGCCGGACATGTTCTGGTGCTTCACGCAGGCGATGCCCTGACGGATTTCCTTGCGCTGCACGCCGGCCACGTAGCCCAGCATGCCCTGGTCGCCGAAGTATTCCTTGGCCAGGTTGTCGGTCGACAGCGCGGCGGTGTGGTACGTCGGCAGCGTGATCAGGTGGTGGAAGATACCTGCTTCGCGCGATGCGTCCGCCTGGAACGTGCGGATCTTCTCGTCGGCCAGCGTGGCCAGTTCCGTCTCGTCGTACTCCACGCTCATCAGCTGCGCACGGTCGTATGCCGACACGTCCTTGCCTGCCGCCTTCATCGCGTCGTACGCCTGCTGACGGAAGTTCAGCGTCCAGTTGAACGACGGGCTGTTGTTGTACACCAGCTTCGCGTTCGGGATGACCTTGCGGATCTCGCTGACCATGCCGCCGATCTGCGCGATATGCGGTTTTTCGGTTTCGATCCACAGCAGGTCGGCGCCGTTCTGCAGCGACGTGATGCAGTCGAGCACGCAGCGCGCTTCGCCCGTGCCGGCGCGGAACTGGAACAGGTTGCTCGGCAGGCGCTTCGGACGCAGCAGCTTGCCGTCGCGCTTGATGACCACGTCACCGTTGCCCAGCTGGTCGGCCGACAGTTCTTCGCAGTCGAGGAACGCGTTGTACTGGTCGCCCAGGTCGCCCGGCGTGTTGGTCACGGCGATCTGCTTGGTCAGGCCGGCGCCCAGCGAGTCGGTACGGGCCACGATGATGCCGTCGTCCACGCCCAGTTCCAGGAACGCGTAGCGGATCGCGCGGATCTTGGCCAGGAAGTCCTCGTGCGGCACGGTGACCTTGCCGTCCTGGTGGCCGCACTGCTTCTCGTCGGACACCTGGTTTTCGATCTGGATGCAGCATGCGCCCGCTTCGATGAACTGCTTGGCCAGCAGGTACGTGGCTTCCGCGTTGCCGAAACCGGCGTCGATGTCGGCGATGATCGGCACGACGTGCGTGACGTGGTTGTCGATCTTGTCCTGGATCGCGGCCTTAGCTGCAGCGTCCTTGGCGGCATCGAGTTCGCGGAACAGGCCGCCCAGTTCACGGGCGTCGGCCTGGCGCAGGAACGTGTAGAGCTCGCGAATCAGCGCGCTGACCGAGGTCTTTTCGTGCATCGACTGGTCCGGCAGCGGGCCGAACTCGGAGCGCAGCGCGGCGACCATCCAGCCGGACAGGTACAGGTAGCGGCGTTCGGTGCTGTTGAAGTGCTTCTTGATGGAGATCATCTTCTGCTGGCCGATGAAGCCGTGCCAGCAACCCAGCGACTGCGTGTACTTGGACGGGTCGGCGTCGTAGGCGGCCATGTCGGCACGCATGATCTTCGCGGTGTACTTGGCGATGTCCAGGCCCGTCTTGAACTTGTTCTGGGCACGCATGCGGGCGGCGTACTCGGGGCTGATCGCATTCCACGCGCTGCCGTGGTTTTCCTTCAAACCGGCAACTGCCTTGATGTCGTCTTGATACTGGGCCATGTCAATCTCCTGGGAGCAAAGCGCGTTTGAGTAACTGGTTGAGCGTGCCCGCTACGTCTGTCGCAGCGAACTGCATGGGATAAATAGTAACGCCGCTCGTTGAGCTTTTGGTGATGTCTTATATAAGACATAAGACATTATTTTTTGTTGTTTTTCAATGAGTTACGTTGATGTTTTTGCGATGCAAAACAAGTTTTCAAGCGGCGAAAACGAGGCGGCGCGGGAAATCGGCGTGGATTCCGCAATACGAAACGCGCTTTCGGCTGCTGGAGGCCGGGCCAGCTTCACATGCGTCCATGACACCCGTTCGTCGGTGCGGCGTGCGCGTGCCGCGCCAGAAGCCGCACCGGCGCTCCGTTTCGTTCTGGCGGAGCCCTGAGCGGCGCGCCGCACGTGGACAAGCTGAATTCCCCCGCAATACGCGCAAGAACCCCGTCCAACAAGCCTCCCAAGAAACCTAGTGGTTTCCACTCATAGTCGCAAACAGTCAAGAACAGGTCGCCGCAGGTCTTCTCGCGACCAATATGGCTCGTTACTTTTACTCCCACGATGCAGGTCGGCGCACACCCCGCGCACCGGCTGCCACGAGTCCAACAGGGAGGAACCGAACCATGAAGTCGACGAAGATTGCCGCGCTTGCCGCGGCCGTGCTGGCGACCGGCGCGTTCACGCATGAGGCATGGGCCGAAACGGATGCCGCGACCTGCCGCACCGTGCGTTTCGCGGATATCGGCTGGACCGACATCACGTCGACCACGGCGCTCGCGTCGACCGTGTTCGAGGCGCTCGGCTACAAGCCGACCACGACGATCGCGTCGGTGCCGATCTCGTTCGCCGGCCTGAAGAGCAAGCAGCTCGACGTGTCGCTCGGCTACTGGTGGCCCGTGCAGCAGAAGCAGCTCCAGCCGTTCCTCGACAGCAAGTCGATCAACGTCGTCGAACCGCCGAACCTGTCCGGCGCGAAGGCGACGCTCGCGGTGCCGAGCTACGAATACCAGGCCGGCCTGAAGACCTTCGAGGACATCGCGAAGCACCGTGCGGAACTCGACGGCAAGATCTACGGGATCGAGCCGGGCAGCAGCGCGAACGCGACGATCCAGAAGATGATCGACACGAACCAGTACGGGCTCGGCGGCTTCAAGCTCGTCGAATCGAGCGAGGCCGGGATGCTGGTGACGGTCGAGCGCGCGATCCGCGAGAAGAAGTGGGTCGTGTTCCTCGGCTGGGAACCGCATCCGATGAACATCCAGCTGAGCATGAACTACCTGTCCGGCGGCGACGCGGCGTTCGGCCCGAACTACGGCGAAGCGCGCGTGTACACGCTGACGGCGCCCGACTTCATCGCGCGCTGCCCGAACGCGGGCAAGCTCGTCACGAACCTGCGCTTCTCGACGCAGCTCGAGAACCAGCTGATGCAGTCGGTGATGAACAAGACGAAGCCGGCCGAGGCCGCGAAGGCGTACCTGAAGAAGAACCCGCAGGTGCTCGATCCGTGGCTCGCGGGCGTCAAGACGTTCGACGGCAAGGACGGGCTGCCGGCCGTGAAGGCGTATCTCGGCCTGTGACGGCCCGCGCGCCGCTCGCGGCGCGCCCTGACGAAACACCCGCAATGCGACACAACCCGAGTCAAGCGAGGCAACCAGCATGAACCATGAAGTCATCATCACCTGCGCCGTCACCGGCGCGGGCGATACGGTCGGCAAGCATCCGGCGATTCCGGTCACGCCGAAGGAGATCGCGGCCGCCGCGATCGAGGCCGCGAAGGCCGGCGCGACCGTTGCGCACTGCCACGTGCGCGATCCGCAGACGGGGCGCGGCAGCCGCGACCCGAACCTGTACCGCGAAGTGGTCGACCGCATCCGCTCGGCCGACGTCGACGTGATCATCAACCTGACGGCCGGCATGGGCGGCGATCTCGAGATCGGCCCGGGCGAGGACCCGATGCGTTTCGGCAAGGGCACCGACCTGGTCGGCGGCCTCACGCGCCTCGCGCATGTCGAGGAGCTGCTGCCCGAAATCTGCACGCTCGACTGCGGCACGCTGAATTTCGGCGACGGCGACTACATCTACGTGTCGACGCCCGCGCAATTGCGCGCCGGCGCGAAGCGCATCCAGGAACTCGGCGTGAAGCCGGAGCTGGAAATCTTCGACACGGGCCATCTGTGGTTCGCGAAGCAGTTGCTGAAGGAAGGGCTGCTCGACGATCCGCCGCTGTTCCAGCTGTGCCTCGGCATTCCATGGGGCGCGCCGGCCGATACGGGCACGATGAAGGCGATGGTCGACAACCTGCCGCCGGGTGCGCACTGGGCGGGCTTCGGGATCGGCCGCATGCAGATGCCGATGGTCGCGCAGGCGATGCTGCTCGGCGGCCACGTGCGCGTCGGCCTCGAAGACAACATCTGGCTCGATCGCGGCGTGCACGCGACCAACGGCACGCTCGTCGAGCGCGCGAGAGAGATCGTCGAACGGCTCGGCGCCCGGGTGCTGACGCCGGCCGAAGGCCGCCGCAAGCTCGGCTTGCCCGCACGGGGCGAGCGTCCGCTCGAACGCCGAGCGGTCGCCGAGTTCGCGTGAGCGGTTGCGCCGACTGACCGACAAGACGCGGCGGCACGCCCAGCGCGGCCGCCCACCGATTTCCCCTGATTTGAAGGATGCGTTGACATGGCTGTGAAGACCGACATCAAGACGTTCGCCGCCATCGGCACCGGCGTGATCGGCAGCGGATGGATTTCCCGCGCGCTCGCGCATGGTCTCGACGTGGTCGTCTGGGACCCCGCGCCGGGCGCGGAGGAACGGCTGCGCGCGAACGTCGCGAATGCGTGGCCCGCGCTCGAGCGCGTCGGCCTCGCGCCCGGCGCCGATCCGGCGCGGCTACGTTTCGTGGAGACGATCGAGGCGTGCGTCGCCGATGCCGATTTCATCCAGGAAAGCGCGCCCGAGCGCGAGGCGCTGAAGCTCGAACTGCACGAGCAGATCAGCCGCGCGGCGAAACCCGACGCGATCATCGCGTCGTCGACGTCGGGCCTGCTGCCGACGGATTTCTACGCGCGGGCGACGCATCCGGAGCGCTGCGTGGTCGGCCACCCGTTCAATCCCGTCTACCTGCTGCCGCTCGTCGAGGTGCTCGGCGGCGCGCGCACGTCGCCGGAAGCGGTCGAAGGCGCGATGGAGATCTATCGCAAGCTCGGCATGCGGCCGTTGCACGTGCGCAAGGAAGTGCCGGGTTTCATCGCGGACCGGCTGCTCGAGGCGTTGTGGCGTGAGGCGCTGCACCTCGTCAACGAAGGCGTCGCGACGACCGGCGAGATCGACGACGCGATCCGCTTCGGCGCGGGCATCCGCTGGTCGTTCATGGGCACCTTCCTGACCTACACGCTCGCCGGCGGCGACGCGGGCATGCGACACTTCATGCAGCAGTTCGGCCCCGCGCTCGAACTGCCGTGGACGAAGCTGGTCGCGCCCACGCTCACCGATGCGCTGATCGACAGCGTCGTCGAAGGCACGACCGAACAGCAGGGCACGCGCAGCATCAAGGAACTCGAGCGCTATCGCGACGAGTGCATCACCGAGGTGCTGAAGTCGATCGCCGCGGTGAAGGCGCGGCACGGGATGCGATTCGAGGACTGAAGGACTAAAGGACTGAAGGCGATGACCGGCGATACCCCGCTGACGATATACCGCGACGTGGTGCGGCCCGAATGGGTCGACTACAACGGCCACCTGCGCGATGCGTTCTACCTGCTGATCTTCAGCTTCGCGACCGATG
Source organism: Burkholderia sp. ZZQ-2 (assembly GCF_050768715.1). Taxonomy (NCBI): domain Bacteria; kingdom Pseudomonadati; phylum Pseudomonadota; class Betaproteobacteria; order Burkholderiales; family Burkholderiaceae; genus Burkholderia; species Burkholderia sp. ZZQ-2. Next base: position 27,379 of record NZ_LDVA01000260.1, read on the forward strand.
CGCTGCTGGATCGCATCGGCCTCGACGACGCCGCGCGTCGCGAGCGGGGCCGCTCGGTCTACACGCTCGAAGCGCACGTGAACTACCTGCACGAGATCAAGGAGGGCACGCAGGTGCGTGTCGATGCGCGCGTGCTGGCGCATGACGCGAAGCGGCTGCACCTGTATCTCGAGCTGTTCGCGGACGGGCATGACGACGCGGTATCGGCGAGCGAGCAGATGCTGCTGCACGTCGATACGCGCGACGGCGCGAAATCGGCGCCGTTCGACGACGACGTGGCCGCACGCGTGGCCGGGCTGCATGCATTGCAGCGCGATTGCGCGGCGCCCGCGTATGCGGGCCGCGTGATCGCGTTGCCGCCGCGCCGATAGCGGGCGCGAACCTTCAAGCGCGGAGCGCACACGATGCTCGAACCGGAAATCGCGGCGTTCGTCGCTGCCGTCGACGCGTGGTATCCGGCCGACGCGGCCGAACGTTTGCCGGCCGAGCAGCGCCGCCTCTACGACCGCTTCGCGGCCGAGTGGACGCCGGCCGCGCCGCCGGCCGGCATCGTGCAGCAGGACGCCGTCTGGCAGGCGCCCGACGGCCGCGCGATCGCGCTGCGGCGCTACACGTCCGCGCAGGGTGCGCCGCGCGGCACGGTGCTGTTCTTTCATGGCGGCGGCTTCGTCGTCGGCTCGCTCGACAGTCATGCGCTGATCACCGCGCAACTGGCGGCCGATACGGGGCTCGACGTGATCGCGGTCGACTACCGGCTGGCGCCCGAGCATCGCGCGCCGGCCGCGCTCGAAGATTGCCTGGCCGTCACGCGCGCCGCACGCGACGCGCGCTGGCCGTTCGGGCCGTGCGCGCCTCCGCTGACGCTCGCGGGCGACAGCGCGGGCGGCATGCTCGCGGCGGCCGTGGCCACCGCGTTGCGCGATGCGGGCGAAGGCGGTGTCGACGGCATCGCGCTCGTCTATCCGATGCTCGGGTTCGAACCGCAATCGCCCGCGCGCGAAACGGAAGCGCACGCACCGATGCTGACGCTCGACGACGTCCATCGCTATCGCGCGCTGTACTGGAACGGCGGCCTGTCCGATGCGCTGGGAGACGGCAATCCGCTGTTGCGCGCGTCGGTGCCGCTCGCGGCTGCGCGTTTCGACGGCCTGCCGCCCGTCCTCGCGATCGGCGCGGAACACGATCCGCTGCGCGACGATGCGCGCGTGTACGTCGAACGGATTCGCGCGGCCGGCGGTGCCGCGCACTACTGGATGGGAGAGGGGCTGGTGCACGGCTGCTGGCGCGCGCTCGGAACGAGCCCGCAGGCGGCGCGGATGCACCGGACGGTCGGCGGGTTTCTGCTCGCACCACACGCGTAGCGGGCGTTTCCGGGAGGCAATGATGCAGGCAGCGCAACACCGTATCGAGGACTGGCGGACGTTTTCGGTCGACGCGACCATTGCAGCGGTCGCGATTGGCGACTCAGCGGTGGACGTCGAGTGGAGCGACACGCGACGATCGCCGTTTCATTTCGACTGGCTGCGCGACAACTGCGCGTGCTCCGCATGCGTGCATGCCGTTACGCGTGAACAGGTGTTCGAGATCGCCGACGCGCGCGAGGATCTTGCCGCGCGCGCGGTGCACGTCGAAGCCGACGGCGCGCTGCATGTCGAGTGGAACGACGGACATCGCAGCGCGTGGTCGCCGGGATGGTTGCGCGCGCACGCGTACGACGACGCATCGCGCGCCGAGCGCCAGGCCGCGCACGGGCGGCACGTGTGGGCCGGCGACGATGCGACGGCCATCGGCGTGTTCGCGTGGCGCGACGTGATGGAGGACGACGGCGCATTGCTCGCATGGCTCGCCGCGTTGCAGCGCACCGGGCTGACGCTTGTCGAAGGCGTGCCGGCCGAGCGCGGCCGCGTCGACGAGATCGCGCGCCGCATCGGCCTGATCCGCGAGAGCAATTTCGGTGTGCTGTTCGACGTCGAATCGAAGCCGCGCCCGGACAGCAATGCGTATACGTCGCTGAACCTGCCGCCGCATACCGATCTGCCGACCCGCGAGCTGCAGCCGGGCGTCCAGTTCCTGCATTGCCTGGCGAACGATGCGACCGGCGGCGACAGCGTGTTCCTCGACGGCTTCGCGCTGGCGGATGCGCTGCGGCGCGAGCATCCGGCCGATTTCGAGCAACTCGCGTCGACGCCGTTCGAGTTCTGGAACAAGAGTGCGAACAGCGACTATCGCTGCTCGGCGCCGGTGATCGGGCTCGATGCGCGCGGCAACGTGACCGAGGTGCGCGTCGCGAACTTCCTGCGCGGGCCGCTCGATGCGCCGGCCGGCTCGGTCGCGGCCGTCTATCGCGCGTACCGGCGGTTCCTCGCGCTTGCGCGCGAGCCGCGCTTTCGCGTGCAGCGCCGGCTGCGGGCGGGCGACATGTGGGCGTTCGACAACCGGCGCGTGCTGCATGCGCGCACCGAGTTCGATCCGTCGACCGGCCGCCGGCATCTGCAGGGCTGCTACGTCGATCGCGACGAATTGCTGTCGCGGTGGCGCGTGCTGTCGCGTTCGGCGCCCGCCGCGGCTGCACCGCACTGACGGGCACGCGCGGCTTCATCCTGCCTGCACACCTGCCGTGCAGGATGAAAAAGCGCCCGGACGCGAGGCGCCCGGGCGAAGCCACCCGCTGTCGGGCGGCGGAGGTATGCGTTTCATAAAAAAGGACGAGCCCCGCAAGGGGGCTCGTCCTGATGTTTCTTCATCGCGCTGCGCGCGGCGCCCGTCGGGGGCGCATCGGCTTACTGGCCGAAGAAGATCGAGTCGCGAGCGTTCGACGACGTTGCGGCCGGGGCGCCCGAGTGGACGGCCGGAGCCGGTTGCGCGCCGTAGCCGCTGGTGTCGGCACCATGAACACGCGCTTCGGCGCTCTGGATGTCGTTCGGGTAGTACGGGCTCGACAGGCCCGGCTTGTAGCCGGCTTTTTCGAGCTGAACCAGTTCGTTCTTCACTTGCGCGCGGGTCACGGTGCTTTGGGCGAATGCGCCGAACGAAGCGGACAGGGCGGCAGCGGCAACGACTGCGGAAACGAGCGATTTCATGATGACCTCCGGTGTTTTATTGAGTTCGCTCTTGACACCATGTCTTAAGCGATTGATCGAATCTTAGTCATCGGAAGGTTCAGGGTAAACGCTGATTTTGACGATAGATTGTTTCCTGGGCAGTAACAGTGGCGCGCCGGCCCAGGCTTTCAACGGGCTTTCTTATCGGTTGGTGCAACAAGTATGAAGAATGTTGCGGAGGCCGACACGCCTTTCACCGCGCCTCGGCCGCCGTGTCGAACGGCCGGCCCGGCGAACGTCCGGCCGGCGCGCCCGAGCTGAGGAAGCGCACGCCCGTCGCGGCTTCCGAGGCTTCCCACAGCAACGCCGCCGATCCCGCGTCGCGGGCCGCGCGTGGCACGCTCGCGGGCGCCGGCAGCCCGCGCGACTCGAACCAGCCGGACGGCCCGATATACGCGCCGCCCGCGAGATCGGGCGCGGTCGCCGCATGAATCGCGGGCAGCGCCCCCTGGTCGGCCGGCTGCGCGAGATAACGGTTCGCGGCCCGCATCAGCGCGGCGCGCGCGGGCGAGCTGTCCATCGCCGGGCCCGCGAACTGCAGGTTGGTTGCCGCGTAGCCCGGGTGCGCGGCCACGCTGATCCCGGTGAACGCCGCGCGCTCGAAACGGCGCTGAAGTTCGATCGCGAACACGAGGTTCGCGAGCTTGCTGTCGCAATAGGCGAGATAACGGTTGTAGCGGCGCTCGGCGCGCAGGTCGTCGACGCGGATCCGGCCGCCGCGGTTGAGGCCGCTCGACATCGTCACGACCCGCGGCCGGCGCGCGGCGCGCAGCGCGGGCAGCAGATGGCCGGTCAGCGCGAAATGGCCGAGGTGGTTGGTGCCGAACTGCATCTCGAAGCCGTCGCGCGTATGGCGCAGCGGCAGGAACATCACGCCGGCGTTGTTGCAGAGGGTATCGACGCGGCCATGGCGTTCGGCCACATCGGCCGCGAAGCGTGCGATCGAGGCGAGATCGGCGAGGTCGAGCGCGTCGGCTTCGACGCGGGCATCGGGATGGAGCCGTCGGATCGCATCGGCGGCCTGCGCGGCGCGGGCTGCGTCGCGGCAGCCCATCACGACGGTCGCGCCTTTCGCGGCCAGTGTTTCCGCGAGTTGCCAGCCGAGCCCGCTGTTGGCACCGGTCACGACCGCGACCTTGCCGCCCTGCGCCGGGACGTGGCGCGCGCTCCATGCATGCATGTCTGCCTCCATCGGCGCGACCGGGTGGCCGCGGCACATAATCGTTACATCGAGTGGTGTAACGATAGTGCGCGTGGTCGTGGCAGACAAGCAGGGGAATTAGACCGGCGCTTCTAGGGCTTGCGCATCGTCGTGCGGCACCGCGTGCGGCGATGCGCGGCCGGCAGGATTTACCTGCCGCCGGCCAGCGCGAGCACTTCGGCGGCGGAGATCATCGCCGCCGCGTTCGCGGGCGCCGGGCGTTCGGCCGGGCGGAAGACTTCGTCGCCGCGCTGGATGACCTGGCGCGACAGCGCGCACGTGCCGGTGCGTTGCGCGAAGCGGCGGCGCCAGCGCTGTTCACCGTAGTGACAGCGGCCGGGCTCGACCCAGCGGACGACGAGCAGCGTATCGGAACGTTCGAGGATTTCGACGTGGACGTCGGCGGGATCGAGCACAGGCAGGGATTTGGAGGCCTTCATTTTGCCGTTTCCTAAAGCTCGTGCGGTTCGCCCGTGGCAGTGGATGTCACTACCCGATGGCGAATCCGTAGCGGTTTCCATGAGTGGTGCGCTAAATGTAAGCGTCTGTGACCGGAAAAAACATCCTGTCTGGCTCAAATTACCTTTTGCCGATTTAGAAACAATCCACGCTTATTTTCTTGGGAAAACCACAGACAAAAACGCCCCGGACATGAAGTCCGGGGCGGGAAATCGGCCTGCGCGCCGTGTCTGCTCGCCCAGTCACGGAGCCCATCGCCGGGGGACGGAGGTGCCCGCAGGGATCGAACGCGGGCGGGTGGCGATGGACCGGTAGCGCAGTCCGGTACGTCATGATGGCGCGTGCATCCCGTTGAGACCCTGACGCGAACATGACTTTTTCGCCAGTTTGGCGTGGCGCCGCGCCGGGCGCGTGTGGATAAACGGCTGGGCGGCCCGCCGGTATTGGGTGCGCGCGGATCTCGGGACAGGCTCCTGCGGGCCATCGAATGCCGAATTCTTGCTCGACCGCCCGATTTCCACGCCCGGGTAAATACTGAATCCCGATTTCGTGACAAACGCAAAGTCGACTCCTATGATTGGTTGGACCTTTAGTCCTTTGTGCCAATCGGCCGACGGGTGGCCGGTTTTTTCGGGAGAGTCGCTCATGAGATTGCAGGGCAAACGCGCGCTGGTGACGGCGGCCGGGCAGGGTATCGGCCGCGCGACCGCGCTGCGGTTCGCGAGCGAGGGCGCCGACGTGCTGGCGACCGACATCAACGAAGCCGCGCTCGTGCGGCTCGAGGCCGACGCCGAACGCGCGGGCAGCCGGCTGGCCACGCGGCGGCTCGACGTCACCGATGCGCAGGACGTCGCGGCGCTTGCCGCGAACGAGCGCGCGTTCGACGTGCTGTTCAACTGCGCGGGCTATGTCCACCACGGCTCGATCCTCGACTGCGACGACGACGCATGGGCGTTCTCGCTGAACCTGAACGTCACGTCGATGTACCGGCTGATTCGCGCGCTGCTGCCCGCGATGCTCGAAGCGGGCGGCGCGTCGATCATCAACATGGCGTCGGCTGCGTCGAGCGTGAAGGGCGTGCCGAACCGCTTCGTCTACGGCACGACCAAGGCGGCCGTGATCGGCTTGACCAAGGCGGTGGCCGCCGATTTCGTCGAGCGCGGCATCCGCTGCAACGCGATCTGTCCGGGCACGATCGAATCGCCGTCGCTGGAGCAGCGGATCGCGGACCAGGCGCGCATGCGCGACGTGTCGGCCGACGAGGTGCGCCGGGCGTTCGTCGCGCGCCAGCCGATCGGCCGCATCGGCACCGCGGACGAAGTGGCCGCGCTCGCGCTGTACCTCGCGTCCGACGAAGCGTCGTTCACGACCGGCGCGATCCACCTGATCGACGGCGGCTGGTCGAACTGACCGCGCCTTTCCCCGCTACTTTCCATTTCCGTTCAAGACGATATGAAACTGCTGAGATTTGGCGACAAGCACCATGAAAAACCGGGCCTGCTCGATGCGCAAGGCCACATCCGCGACCTGTCGGGCGTGATCGACGATCTCGCCGGCGATGCGCTGGCGCCGGCCTCGCTCGCGCGGTTGCGCGACATTCCGCCGTCGTCGCTGCCACTGGTCGAAGGCACGCCGCGGCTCGGCGCGTGCGTCGGCCGCGTCGGCAAGTTCATCTGCATCGGGCTCAACTATTCCGATCACGCGGCCGAATCGGGGATGGAAGTGCCGAAGGAACCCGTCGTGTTCGGCAAGTGGACGAGCGCGATCTCGGGGCCGAACGACGACGTCGAGATTCCGCGCGGCTCGGAGAAGACCGACTGGGAGGTCGAACTCGGCGTGGTGATCGGCCAGGGCGGTCGTTATATCGCGGAAGCCGACGCGCTGTCGCACGTGGCGGGCTACTGCGTCGTGAACGACGTGTCGGAGCGTGAATTCCAGCTCGAACGCGGCGGCACGTGGGACAAGGGCAAGGGCAACGACACGTTCGGGCCGCTCGGCCCGTGGCTCGTGACGGCCGACGAAGTGCCCGATCCGCATGCGCTGCGGCTGTGGCTCGACGTCGACGGCCACCGCTACCAGAACGGCACGACCGCGACGATGGTGTTCCGCGTGCCGCACCTGATCAGCTACCTGAGCCGCTTCATGAGCCTGCAACCGGGCGACGTGATCTCGACCGGCACGCCGCCGGGTGTCGGCCTCGGGCAGAAGCCGCCCGTCTACCTGCGCGCCGGGCAGGTGATCACGCTCGGTATCGACGGGCTCGGCGAGCAACGCCAGCGCACCGTGCAGGCCTGATTTCCTTTCGCGGACGATTCGTCATGCCTATCATTCGATCGATGCGCGTCCTCGACGTGCGCTTCCCGACCTCGCGCCAGCTCGACGGCTCCGATGCGATGAACCCGGACCCCGATTATTCGGCCGCATACGTCGTGCTCGAAACCGACCGCGACGGGCTCGAAGGTCACGGCCTCACGTTCACCATCGGGCGCGGCAACGAGATCTGCTGCGCTGCGATCGACGCGATGCGTCACCTCGTCGTCGGCCTCGACCTCGACTGGATTCGCGCGGACATGGGCCGCTTCTGGCGGCACGTCACGTCGGACAGCCAGTTGCGCTGGATCGGCCCCGACAAGGGGGCGATTCATCTGGCGACGGGGGCCGTCGTCAACGCGGTGTGGGATCTGTGGGCGAAAGCCGAACGCAAGCCGCTATGGCGGCTCGTTGCCGACCTGAGCCCCGAGGAACTGGTGCGCGCGATCGACTTCCGCTACCTGACGGACTGCCTGACGCCGGACGAAGCGCTCGACCTGCTGCGCAGGCAGGCGCCGGGCAAGGCCGAACGGATCGCGATTCTCGAGCGCGACGGCTACCCGTGCTACACGACGTCGGCCGGCTGGCTCGGCTACAGCGACGACAAGCTGCGGCGGCTGTGCCGCGAAGCCGTCGAAGCCGGGTTCGACCACGTGAAGCTGAAAGTCGGCGCGAACCTGGAAGACGATATCCGCCGCGTGACGATCGCGCGCGAAGTGATCGGCCCGGACCGCAAGCTGATGATCGACGCGAACCAGGTGTGGGAAGTGGACGAGGCGATCGACTGGGTGCGCGAGCTTGCGTTCGCGCGGCCGTGGTTCATCGAGGAGCCGACGAGCCCCGACGATGTCGAAGGGCATCGCACGATCCGCGAAGCGATCGCGCCCGTGCAGGTCGCGACCGGCGAGATGTGCCAGAACCGCGTCCTGTTCAAGCAGTTCATCGCGCGCGGCGCGATCGACGTCGTGCAGATCGATGCGTGCCGGCTCGGCGGCGTGAACGAGATTCTCGCGGTGATGCTGATGGCCGCGAAGTACGGGCTGCCCGTCTGCCCGCATGCAGGCGGCGTCGGGTTGTGCGAATACGTGCAGCATCTGTCGATGATCGACTACGTGTGCATTTCCGGCACGAAGGAAGGGCGCGTGACGGAGTACGTCGATCACCTGCACGAGCATTTCGTCGAACCGTGCATCGTGCGCGGCGCGGCCTACATGCCGCCGACGGCACCCGGTTTCTCGATCGAGATGAAACCCGAATCGCTGGAGCAATACCGGTTCCGGGACTGACACGCGTTGAGCGTGCCGACAACATGAACGACGGAGACGCGAAGTGGATCTGAATCTGCAACACAAGGTCGTGATCGTGACCGGCGGCGCGTCGGGCATCGGTGCCGCGATCTCGACGCGGCTTGCCGAAGAAGGCGCGATTCCGGTGGTGTTCGCGCGCCACGCGCCGGACGATGCGTTCTGGCGCGCACTCGTGCAGAAGCAGCCGCAGGCCGCGTGCATGTCGGTCGAGTTGCAGGACGACGCGCAGTGCCGCGACGCGGTTGCGCAGACCGTCGCGCGCTTCGGTCGTCTCGACGGCCTCGTCAACAACGCGGGCGTCAACGACGGCGTCGGGCTCGATGCCGGTCGCGATGCGTTCGTCGCGTCGCTCGAGCGCAACCTGATCCACTACTACGTGATGGCGCACTACTGCGTGCCGCACCTGAAGGCGACGCGCGGCGCGATCGTCAACCTCTCGTCGAAGACGGCCGTGACCGGCCAGGGCAACACGAGCGGCTATTGCGCGTCGAAGGGCGCGCAACTCGCGCTGACACGCGAATGGGCCGTCGCGTTGCGCGACGACGGCGTGCGCGTGAACGCGGTGATTCCGGCCGAGGTGATGACGCCGCTTTACCGCAACTGGCTCGCCGGTTTCGACGACCCCGACGCGAAGCTGGCGGGCATCGCGGGCAAGGTGCCGCTCGGCAAACGCTTCACGACGGCCGACGAGATCGCCGACACGGCCGTATTCCTGCTGTCGGCACGCGCATCGCACACGACGGGCCAGTGGCTGTTCGTCGACGGCGGTTATACGCATCTCGACCGTGCGATCAGCTGAGGGCAGCGCTCCATGCAACCCGACCCGAACCTGACTGCCGCGCCGCCGCTGATCGCATTGACCGGCATCGGCAAGCGCTTCCCGGGCGTGCAGGCGCTCGACGATTGCCGTTTCGACCTGCGGGCCGGCGAAGTGCATGCGCTGATGGGCGAGAACGGCGCCGGCAAGTCGACGCTGATGAAGATCCTCGCGGGCGTGTACCAGCGCGACGACGGCGAGATCCGGATGGACGGCCGCGCGGTGGAGATCGCCGATCCGCGCGCCGCGCAGGCGGTCGGGATCGGCATCATCCATCAGGAACTGAACCTGATGAACCACCTGAGCGTCGCGCAGAACATCTTCATCGGTCGCGAGCCGCGCGGCCGCTTCGGCGTGTTCGTCGACGAAGACACGCTGAATCGCGATGCCGCCGCGATCTTCCGGCGGATGCGGCTCGATCTCGACCCGCGCACGCCGGTCGGCCGGCTGACGGTTGCGAAGCAGCAGATGGTCGAGATCGCGAAGGCGCTGTCGTTCGACTCGCGCGTGCTGATCATGGACGAGCCGACTGCCGCGCTCAACAACGCGGAGATCGCCGAGCTGTTTCGCATCATCCGCGACCTGCGCGCGAACGGTGTCGGCATCGTCTATATCTCGCACAAGATGGACGAGCTGCGCCAGATCGCCGATCGCGTGACCGTGATGCGCGACGGCAAGTACGTCGCGACCGTGCCGATGGCGGATACGTCGATGGACGCGATCATCGCGATGATGGTCGGCCGCCAGCTCGCGACGGAATTCCGCACGCCGCCCGATACGTCCGCGAACGACGTCGCGCTCGAAGTGCGCGGGCTGTCGCGCGGCCGTGCGATCCGCGACGTCGGCTTCACGCTGCGGCGCGGCGAGATCCTCGGCTTCGCGGGGCTGATGGGCGCGGGCCGCACCGAAGTCGCGCGCGCGGTGTTCGGCGCCGACCCGATCGACGCCGGCGAGATCCGCGTGCACGGCAAGACCGTGACGATCCGCACGCCGGCCGATGCGGTGAAGCACGGCATCGGCTATCTGTCCGAGGATCGCAAGCACTTCGGGCTCGCGGTCGGGATGGACGTGCAGAACAACATCGCCATGTCGAGCATGCGCCGTTTCGTGCGCCGTGGCGTGTTTCTCGACGCGCGCGCGATGCGCGACACCGCACACGCGTATGTGCGGCAGCTCGCGATCCGCACGCCGTCGGTCGCGCAGCCCGCACGCCTTTTGTCGGGCGGCAACCAGCAGAAGATCGTGATCGCGAAGTGGCTGCTGCGCGACTGCGACATCCTGTTCTTCGACGAGCCGACGCGCGGCATCGACGTCGGCGCGAAGAGCGAGATCTACAAGCTGCTCGACGCGCTGGCCGCCGACGGCAAGGCGATCGTGATGATCTCGTCGGAACTGCCCGAGGTGCTGCGCATGAGCCACCGGATTCTCGTGATGTGCGAGGGGCGCGTGACCGGCGAGCTGCGCGCGGCCGACGCCACGCAGGAAAAGATCATGCAGCTCGCGACGCAGCGCGAGTCGACCGTGTTGTCCTGATTCAGACGCCGATCCATACGCCTATCCGATCATGTCCAACGATACGCATCCCGTTCCGCCCCTCGCGTCCGCCGATACGCCTGCCGGCGCATCGAGCCTGAAGTCGCGCTTCTTCAACCCCGCCGCGCGCCAGAAGCTACTCGCGTTCGCGAGCCTCGTGCTGCTGATCGTGTTCTTCAGCTTCGCGTCGCCGAACTTCCTTGAAGTCGACAACCTCGTCACGATCTTGCAGGCCACCGCCGTGAACGGCGTGCTGGCGGTCGCATGTACCTACGTGATCATCACGTCGGGCATCGACCTGTCGGTCGGCACGCTGATGACGTTCTGCGCGGTGATGGCCGGCGTCGTGCTGACGAAGTGGGGCATGCCGCTGCCGCTCGGGATCCTGGCCGCGCTGTTTTTCGGCGCGCTGTCGGGTTGCGTATCGGGCTTCGTGATCGCGAAGATGAAGGTGCCGCCGTTCATCGCGACGCTCGGCATGATGATGCTGCTCAAGGGGCTGTCGCTGGTGATTTCGGGCACGCGGCCGATCTACTTCAACGACACGCCGGGCTTCACGTCGATCGCGCAGGATTCGCTGATCGGCAACCTCATTCCCGCGCTGCCGATTCCGAATGCGGTGCTGATCCTGTTCCTCGTCGCGATCGGCGCATCGATCGTGCTGAACCGCACGATCTTCGGCCGTTACACGTTCGCGCTCGGCAGCAACGAGGAGGCGCTGCGGCTGTCCGGCGTGAACGTCGATGCGTGGAAGATCGCGGTGTACACGTTCAGCGGCGCGGTGTGCGGGATCGCCGGGCTGCTGATCGCGTCGCGGCTGAACTCCGCGCAGCCGGCGCTCGGGCAGGGCTACGAGCTCGATGCGATCGCGGCCGTCGTGATCGGCGGCACGTCGCTGTCGGGCGGCGCGGGCAGCATCGTCGGCACCATCATCGGCGCGTTCATCATGAGCGTGCTGACCAACGGCCTGCGCATCATGTCGGTCGCGCAGGAATGGCAGACGGTCGTGACGGGCGTGATCATCATCCTGGCCGTCTACGTCGACATCCTGCGCCGGCGGCGCCGCTGACACACGCATGCACGCAGGCATGTGCTTCACCGCCGGTTCCGGCCGGCGTTCCAGTCGATACGAAAAAAGGAGACGCGAAGTGATCAGGAGCAAGGTGTTGAACGCGATCGTCGGGCTGACGTTCGCCGTCGGCGTCACGGCCGGTGCGCACGCGCAGGAAGCCTACATCCCGCTGATCTCGAAGGGCTTCCAGCATCAGTTCTGGCAGGCCGTGAAATCGGGCGCGACGCAGGCCGCGAAGGACTACAAGGTGAAGGTGACGTTCGAAGGGCCGGAAACCGAGGCGATGGTCGACAAGCAGATCGACATGCTGTCGGCCGCGATCGCGAAGAAGCCGGCCGCGCTCGGCTTCGCGGCGCTCGACAGCAAGGCCGCGCTGCCGCTCCTGAAGAAGGCGCAGGCCGAGAAGATTCCGGTGATCGCATTCGACTCGGGCGTCGACAGCGACATCCCGGTGACGACCGCCGCGACCAACAACAAGGCCGCCGCCGCGCTGGCCGCCGACAAGCTCGCCGCGCTGATCGGCGACGAGGGCGAAGTGGCCGTGGTCGCGCACGACCAGACGAGCCGCACCGGCATCGACCGCCGCGACGGTTTTCTCGAGCGGATGAAAGCGGCGCACCCGAAGGTGCAGGTCGTGACCGTGCAGTACGGCGAAGGCGACCAGCTGAAGTCGACCGAGGTGACGAAGTCGATCCTACAGGGGTACCCGAAGCTCAAGGGGTTGTTCGGCACCAACGAAGGCTCGGCGATCGGCGTGGTCAACGGCGTGCGTGAAATGAAGCGCAAGGTCGTGATCGTCGGCTACGATTCGGGCAAGCAGCAGAAGGACGCGATCCGCAGCGGGCTGATGGCGGGCGCGATCACGCAGAACCCGATCGGGATCGGCTACAAGACGGTCGAGGCGGCCGTGAAGGCGATCAAGGGCGAGAAGCTGCCGAAGGTCATCGATACCGGTTTCTACTGGTACGACAAGACCAATATCGACGATCCGAAGATCGCGGCGGTGCTGTACGACTGAACGCCGTGCCACGGCGCCGCCGCGCGCGGCGCGTAGCGTGTGCGGCGGCGCGGGCGGGCGGCCGGAGCAGAACACGAGGACACCATGGGCGCAGTGCGTATCGATTCCCATCAGCACTTCTGGCGTTATCGCGCGGCCGACTATCCGTGGATCGGCCCCGGCATGGAGGTGCTCGCGCGCGACTACCTGCCCGACGCGTTGCGGCCGCTGATGCATGCGCAGGCGCTCGGCGCATCGATCGCGGTGCAGGCGCGCGCCGGGCGCGACGAGACCGCGTTCCTGCTCGATCTCGCCCGCGACGACGCGCACATCGCGGCGGTGGTCGGCTGGGAGGATCTTTCCGCGCCGCAGCTTGCCGAGCGCGTCGCCGAATGGCGCAGCCCGAAGCTGCGCGGCTTCCGGCACCAGCTGCAGGACGAAGCCGACGCCGGCGCGCTCGTCGCCGATCCCGGCTTCAACCGCGGCATCGCGTGGCTGCAGGCGAACGGTTACGTGTACGACGTGCTCGTGTTCGAGCGCCAGTTGCCGGATGTGCAGGCGTTCTGCGCGCGGCACGATGCGCACTGGCTCGTGCTCGATCACGCCGGCAAGCCCGCGCTGGCCGAATTCGAGCGCGACGAATCGGCACTCGCGCGCTGGCGCGCCGCGTTGCGCGAGCTGGGCGCGCTGCCGCACGTCGCGTGCAAGCTGTCAGGGCTCGTGACGGAAGCGGACTGGAAGCGCGGCCTGCGCGGGAAGGACGTCCGGCATATCGAGCAGTGCCTCGACGCGGCGCTCGACGCGTTCGGCCCGCAGCGGCTGATGTTCGGTTCGGACTGGCCGGTGTGCCTGCTGGCCGCGTCGTATGACGAAGTCGCATCGATCGTCGAGCGCTGGGCCGAATCGCGGCTGTCGGCGGCTGAGCGCAGCGCGCTGTGGGGCGGGACGGCGGCGCGTTGTTACGCGGTGCCGGGCGACGCGAAGCGCGGCATATAAAATAGGCGCGAACGGCCCGTGCGCTTCGCCGGGCCGTCCGAAATGCAACCGATCACCAGCATCAACGTATGTCCATCCAGCCGATCCAGAACCGCCGCCTGTACCAGCAGATCGCCGACAAGCTCAGTGCGATGATCGAGTCCGGCGATTTTCCGCCGGGCAGCTACCTGCCGCCCGAGCGCGAACTGGCCGAACAGTTCGGCGTGTCGCGCACGTCGGTGCGTGAAGCGCTGATCGCGCTCGAAGTGAGCGGGCTCGTCAGCGTGCGCGTCGGCGACGGCGTGAAGGTGCGCCACCCCGAAACGGCCGCCGCACCCGAACCCGCGCCCGACCTGGCAGCGAAGGCCGCGCCGTTCACGGTGATCGAGATCGATCCCGAACTCGGCATCGCACTCGATCTCGATACCGAAATCCCGCCGTTCGCGCTGTTGCAGGCGCGCCGGCTGATCGAGCCGGAAGCCGCGTCACTTGCCGCGAAGCACGGCTCCGACGAGCAGATCGAAGGCATCCACGAGGCGTTCCTGCGCAACCAGGAAGACAACCGCAGCGGTTCGCTCACGCATCCGGGCGACCGGCTGTTTCATATCCGCATCGCGGAAGCGAGCGACAACGCCGCGTATGCGCTGATGATCAAGCAGCTGCTCGCGCACAAGTACGACCTGATGTTCCAGCGGCTGCAGTCGCTGTACATGCCGAACGACATGCCGCACCGATCGGAACGGGAGCACCGCGCGATCCTCGACGCGATCCGCGCGCGCGACCCGGACGCCGCGCGCCGCGCGATGGCCGAGCACCTCGACGAAGTGATCCGCATCTTCGGGCGCGCGCTCGACTGAGCGCGCGTCGATGCGCTGCGCGGTCAGAAGCGATCCGCGCGATACGGCGCCGGATCGGTGAACGGCGCTTCGCCCGTCATCATCTCGGCCAGCAGGCGGCCCGTGACGGGGCCGAGCGTCAGCCCGTGATGGTTGTGCCCGAACGCGAACCACAGCCCGCGATGCGCGGGCGCGGGGCCGATCACCGGGCGCATGTCGGGCGTGCACGGCCGGAAGCCGAGCCACGGTTGCGGGTCGAGCCGCTCGCCGAAACCGAACACGGGGCGCGCGACGCGTTCCGCCCGTTCGAGCTGCACGCCGGTCGGCGGCACGCGGCGGCGCGCGATCTCGACGCCGGTCGTCAGCCGCAGCCCGCGCTTCATCGGTGCAATCACGTAGCCGTATTCGCGATCGACGATCGGCGCCGACGGCACGCCGCGCGCGGACGGCGCGTAATGCATGTGATAGCCGCGCTTCTCGCGCAGCGGGATCTTGTAGCCGAACTTGCCGAACACCGTGTCGGACCACGGGCCGAGCGCGACGACGACAGCCGGCGCGGCGGCCGTGCCGTCCTGCGTGTTCACTTGCCAGCCGGGCGAGCGTGCGTCGAGGCTCGCGGCGTCGCCGGTCAGCAGCGTGCCGCCGCCTTGCACGAACAGATGCGCATACGCTTTGACGAGCGCGGCCGGATCGACGACGCTTTTCGGATCGAGCCAGTGCAACGCGCCGCAGAAGCCGGGTGCGAGGCTCGGTTCGTGCGCGAGCAGCGCGGCGGCATCGAGCGGCGTGATGCCGAGCCCATGGCGGCGCGCGGTAAGGCCGGCCTCGGCCACGCCGCGTTCGAATGCGGCGGGCGTGCGGAACGCTTCCAGCCAGCCGTTCGCGCGGATCAGCTCGCCGGCACCGGCCCGTGCGATCAGCGCGTCGTGCTCGACGAGGCAGCGTTCGATCAGCGGCAGCATGTCGCGTGAAGCTGCCGCGTGGCGCAGCGGCGCCGATTCCCACCAGAAACGCGCGAGCCACGGCGCGAACGCGGGCAGCGACGCGCTGTGCCAGTAGAGATCGGTCGAGCGGTTCAGCGCGTAGCGCATCAGCGTGAACGGGCTGCGCGGGAACGGATACGGCTCGACCGACGAGCGCTCGATCAGCCCCGCGTTGCCGAAGCTTGTGCCTTCGCCGGGCGCGCCGCGATCGACGAGGGCGACCTTGCGTCCGCGATCCTGCAGGTGCAGTGCGACGGAGACGCCGACGATGCCGGCGCCGAGAACGATGACGTCGAAGTCCATCTGTGGTGGTGAGTGACGGTTAGCCGGGCGAGCGCGAGATCGTGGCGGTTGTTTCGCCCGAACGGGAATTCGTTCGAACTGCAAGCATACTCGCGACGGCGCGGGGCGTGTTGCGGGCTGCGAGTTGTCGGCCGCTCGCGCGTCAGATCTCGATTCCGTGTTCCAGGAGCCGGGTGCGCAGCTCCTCGCGATGATCGCGTGCAACCGTCGCCAGCAGGCGTGTTGCTTGCGGCGTGTCGAGCATCGCGCGCTGCGCCGCGCCGGGGCGCGTCCACATCGAGACAGGATTGCGCAGCCACGTTTGCAGGTCGCGCGCCAGCGCGTCGTCCGGATCGTCCGGTTGCTCATTGCGCGCGGCAATCAGCACGATGCACACGAGACTGTCCCACTGATCCCGTGAGCAGATCGCACGTGCGGCATGGCGATCGCCGTACTGTTCGAGCACCTGTTCGATTTGCGCGAGCGAGACGAATGCACCTTGCTCGCACAGGCGCACCGCGGTTTTGCGAATCCTGCGGGCGGGGTCCAGGAGCGCGCGCGCGGCCACCTCGTCCCGGATCGATGGCGACAGCCGAGCCAGCAGCACGAGTGCGTGCGCACGAACCGGGCTGCGCGCATCCGTCGAGAACCGCTCCATCGTCGCTATCGCGGCGGGCGCGCGCAGTTCGGCGAGCAACGACAGCGCCGCGCGAACCCGGGTACCGGACAACGTGCCCGTATCGAGCAGCGCAACGCAGCGGTCCGCGACATTCCGGCCGAGTTCGGTGAGCAATCGGGCCGCCGCGGCGCGCAAGCTGCTTTGCGAATCGAGCGTTGACCGCCACAGGAATGCCTCGGTGCCGTCGTCGATGCCTTGGTCGATCATGTAAGCGAGTGCGGCGCGGCGAACCGGGCCGAACGGGGAGTCGGCCGCGAGATCGATGCAGCGCATGCGGTCGCTTGCCGGCACGTCGTCGAGCATCGCCACCGCCCGTCGGGCGAGCACGATGTCGCCGGAGGTCAGGCCGTGCGTGACCAGTTCGGCAGCCGGCAGGATCCGGTGATCGAATGCCACGAGGCAAGCGATGCGCCGGAGCTGGAAGTCCGGGGCGTGCATCGCGTCGACGATCGTATCGACGCCGCCTGTCTGCACCAGCCGCTGTTCGAATGCGTGCAGCCATGGACCGTGATCTTCGCGCGTGGCCGATGTGAGCTGGCGCAACGACGGAAGCAGTGCGGCGAAGTACCTGGGCGGCACGGTCGCGAGCAGTGTGACGAGTGCGTTCGTCGCGGCGCGCCGCACTTCGGGCACCCAGTCGTTGATGCGTGCGGCAATCGGTTCGAGCAGTGCGCTGTCGCCAAGCTCGACCGCGCGGGCGATCGCCGCTTCGCGAACATAGCCCGAGTAATGACCGATCGCCTGCGTGAGCAGCGCGACGTCGCGGCTCGCGGCGATCTTCTGCAGCGCGTCGGCGAGCGGCATCGCCTGGCCTTGCTGCAAGTAGACCGTGTGCGAGGGCGCCGTGGACGGTGGCCGCGCGCCGAAAATCCTGGCGATGAGGTTCATTGGAATCAGCGAGGTGAGATGACGTGCAGTTTCGTCGGAAGAATCGACGGTGCCGGCCATTCTACGTCAGTGGCTTTCTCGGCAGCGGGCCGTCACCGGATGCGACGGCCCGCGTTCGAGCGAATGCCCGGCCGCGTGCGTCGCGTGCTCGCTACGCCATTGCGAACGGCGCATCGCAAGACATCCCGTTGCGGCCGGTCCGTTCGTACCGAGGCAATCCACGATGCAACCGGTGCGCCAATCCGCCGATCAATGCTTTGGTGCCGACACTGAATCGAAGACGATGTTCGCAGTCACGCGCAGCGTCGCGAGCAAGCCGCATTCAGCGTGCTTGCCCCCGCTTCCCAGCGGGTGTTTCCCACTGGTGGATCACGCGGATTTTTACCTAAGATGAAGCAATCGTGCGCGTGATACGGTGCCTGCTCGCGCACGGAGGGAGGCGGGAGGCAGCGCCGGAGCGACGCCAGCGGATGTTGCCATCATGGATGCGAAAGTGTGCGCGGCGGCTGCCGGTTTTGCGACGGCAACGACGCCAACGTGCGCGGCGGCGATCGCCGCGCGGAAGACGGGCCGGCCCGGCCGTACCGCTTCACTGCGCCACGCACTTCTCGCAATCGTTTGCGTTCTGGGGGCGGCGCCGGCCGTGCTCGCGGGGGTTCCCGCCGACGCGGACGGTCCGTCCGACACCATGCACATCGCCGCCGCCGCAAGCCCTGCCGATTCCGCGGCGACACCCGATCACGCCGTTTTGTCACACGACTCCGCCGTGCGTCAGGTCGTGCTCGGCATCGTCAGCTTCACGCGCTGGCCGACCATGCCCGTTCGTCTGCACCTGTGCGTCACCGGCCGCCCTGACTACGCGCGCGGCCTGACCGATACGCTGCAGGCCGGCTCGACGCTGCTCGACGTGCAGCACGTCCGCTTCGACGATCCGTCGCTCGGCATCGCGTGCGACGTCGTGTATCTCGGCACCTTGAACAACGACGAGAGAACGCGCGTCAGAAGCGCGCTGGCCGGCCATCCGGTCCTGACGATCGCGGAGCACGATCCGTCCTGCACCGCGGGCGGCATGTTCTGTCTCAATGTCGACGGCGATCGCGTGTCGTTCGACATCAATCTCGATGCGGTGGCGCGCAGCGGCGTGCGCGTGCATCCGAACGTGCTGAATCTCGCACGACGGCCGGGGGCGCCATGATGCGGCCCTTGCTCCACCTGCCCCCTTCGCGCATGCCGCGCCCCACGCTGCAAAGCGTGCTGCGCCGCGCGCACCTGCGCCTCGCGTTCGTCGCCGTCGCGATGGCGGCCGTGTCGTTGATCGTGGTCGCCGTGATCGCGTTGCGTGCGTATGCCGGCAACAACCTGAACCTGCTGGCCCGCTCGCTCGGTTATACGGTCGAGGCGGCGCTCGTGTTCGGTGATCGCGTCGCGGCGAACGAGGCGATCGGGATGATCGCGAGCGAGGAAGACGTCGCGCAGGTCGTCGTCACCGACAGCAACGGCCAGCCGTTCGCGACGTGGCAGTTGCCGGCCGGCAACGGGATCGCGCGGCTCGAGCGCATCGTGGCCGACGTCGCGCTGCCCGGGCCCGTGGCGGTGCCGGTCGTGCATGACGGCATCGTCGTCGGGCAGGTCGTCGTGCGCGGCCGCGGGCACCAGTTCTTCGGTTTCCTGCTCGGTGGCATCGGCGGCATTCTCGGTTGCCTGGCCGTCAGCGTGTTCGGCGCGTATGTGAGCTCGAAACGCCTGCTGCGCAACATCGTCGCACCGCTGCGTGCGCTCGCCGGCGTCGCGCACGCGGTGCGGCGCGAACGGGCATTCGCGCGGCGCGTCGAGCCGGCGGCGATCGCGGAACTGAACGAGCTCGGCGACGACTTCAATGCGCTGCTCGACGAATTCGAAGACTGGCAGAACACGCTGCGCGACGAAAACGCGTCGCTCGAACACAAGGCGACGCACGATGCGCTCACCGGGCTGCCCAATCGCGTGCAGTTCGAGTCGCGCCTGGCGCGCGCGCTCGGCGATGCGAATGCAACGGGCCAGCGAGTCGCGATCCTGTATCTCGACTGCGACCGCTTCAAGGAGATCAACGATTGTCTCGGTCACGATGCCGGCGACGCGGTGCTGATCGGCGTCGCGTCGCGGCTGCGCACGCAGGTGCGCGAGACCGATCTGGTCGCCCGCCTCGGCGGCGACGAATTTGCGGTGATGCTGGCGGGCGTGCCCGAAGCGGGCAGCGTGTGCCGGATCGCCGACGAGATATTGTCCGGCATGGCGCCGTCGATCGAGCTGTCCGACGGCCGCATGGTGGCCACCATGATGAGTGCCGGCGTAGCGCTGTATCCCGACCACGCATCGGACGCGAGCGGTTTGCTGCGCGCAGCGGATGCAGCGATGTACCGGGCCAAGCGCGCCCGGCCAGGCTCGTGGCAGCTGGCCGAAGGTGTCGCGGGACCGGTTTGATCGATTGCTTCGCGCTGCGGGCGAGGCCGCAGCCGCGGATGACAACAAGCGCGCCCGGCGCGGGCGCACTCGAAGGGGATGCGAAATGAACCACTCGTTTCCTGTGGGCATCGGGCGTGCGTGCGTCTGGGGCGCGCTGCTGCTGTGCATGGCGCTGGGCGGCTGCAAGACGCCGCCGCTTCATCGCGGGTTGACGCAGACGCAGGTCACGGCGCTCAAGTCGGCCGGTTTCCAGGAAACCCAGCAGGGTTTCGAATTCGGCTCGACCGGGCCGATCCTGTTCGATTTCGATCGCTACAACCTCAAGCCCGATGTGCGGCGGATCGTCGAGCGGATCGGGCGCACGCTCCATTCGGCCGGGATCAACGGGGTGCGGGTCTACGGTTATACGGACGAAGAGGGCGTGGACGACTACGACGTCGAGTTGTCGCGTCGGCGCGCCGAGGTGGTGGCGATCGAGCTTGTCGATCTCGGGCTGGACCCGAAGCGCATCGCGGTCGTCGGGAAAGGGAAGCTCGACCCGGTGGGCGACAACCGGACACCGGCGGGCCGCGCGCAGAACCGGCGGGCGGCGATCGTGGTTTCGCCGCGCTGAGGCTTCGTTTCGGCGGGGCGACGCGGCGCGTGCCGCGGAATGCCGGGTGTTCGCTCCCCGCGAGCAGCCGATCGTCATGCCCCTGACATGCTGACGTGGCGCATTACCGGGTGAAGCAGTCTTCGACGACCGGATGGCGCTGCTCGACGCATTCGAGCCGGGTTTTCACCTGCCCGGACGAAATCGCCCCCGCCGGCTCCTTGAATACTTCCTCGCCATGGGTGCGCCGAGGGCGATCCTGCCCCGGAATCCCGCTGCCAGCCTGGTTTCCCGATTTTCGGGGCGCGAGCGTAAACGTTTGCGAGTGGCTTCCGCGCTGTCGGAATTTGTCCTACATTATCGGGGCTTCGGGCCGGCCAGCCGGCCTACGGAACCTGAGATCATACGCAAGGAACAAGAATGAGTTTCGCTCCGAACGGGGGTATTCCCAATGGTTTGGGCGGCGGCGGGCTGGGCTCGTTGAGCGCGCTCGGCGGCCTGGCCGGCCCGGTTGCGTCGAGTGTCGCCGGCAGCCTCGGGCCGCTCGCGGGGCTGGCCGGGCACGTCGACACCGTCCAGCGCGCGATGCAACTCGCGCAGACCGGCTTCTCGCTGATGGACAAGACGCCCGGCGCGATCGCCGAGGCGATCAACGGCGCCGCCAACCCCGCGCGCCTGACCCAGCTCAACCGCTACGTGACGCTCGATACGCCGCTCGGCCCGGATGTGCTGCTGGTCAGCGCCGCCGTCGTCGACGAGCACGTGAACCGGTTGCCCGAGATCCACCTCGACCTGCTGTCCCATCGCCACGACCTGCGCCCGGAAGACCTGATCGGCCAGCAGGTCAAGATCCGGTTCGACCAGCAGGCGCGCCTGTCGACGCTCGAGCGCGTCGTCGCATCGGGTACCGGCGACAACGACCGCTACTTCGACGGCTACGTGGCGCCGTTCGACCGCGCGGGCAACCCCGGGAACGTCACGCAGTATCACCTGACGGCGGTGCCGTGGTTCTGGTTCCTGACGCGCTCGACCGACTGCCGGATCTTCCAGAACAAGACCGCGCAGGACATCCTCACCGAGATTTTCCAGGAGCACGGGTTTTCCGACTTCGTGTTCGATATCCGGACGAGCCAGAAGCCGCTCGAGTATGTCGTGATGTACCAGGAGAGCTACTACAACTTCTGCGCGCGGCTGATGGAGCAGGAGGGGCTCGTCTGGACGCACCGCTACGAGAAGGACAAGCACTTCCTGGTGATCGGCGATTCGAACCTGCTGTTCCGCCCGATCGACGGGCTCGCCACGGTGCCGTTCGCGGCGACCGAGGCGAGCGAGGACAGCGGGATCGACCAGTTGCACGAAGGCCGGCGCTTCGGCGTCGGCAAGGTCACGTTCCGCGACTTCAACCACCAGAACCCGTCGTCGCCGCTGATGCTAGTGGAGGCCGGGCCGCAGAACCTCAAGCATGCGCGGCTCGACGCGACCGAGCGGTTCGAGCACCAGTCGCTGTACGACCACGGCGATGACGGCAACCGTTACGCCCGCTTCGCGATGGAGGCCGAGGAGGCACAGGCCCACCGCTATACCGGCGGCGGCTACGCGTGGCGCATGACCACGGCGGGCGCGGTCACCGTGGCGAATCATCCGGTGCTCGAGAACAACCAGGAATACGTGATCCTGCACGTGCGTCACGAGGCGGTGAACGACTACACGCAGCACAGCGCGAAGCTGCCGTACCGCAACAGCTTCGCGCTGCTGCCGAAGAAGGTGCCGTATCGCGCGCCGCGCGGCACGCCGAAGCCGGTGATTCACGGCACGCAGTCGGCGATCGTCGTCGGGCCGAAGGGCGAGGAAATCTACACCAACGGCAGCGCGGTGAAGGTGCATTTTCCGTGGGACCGGCGCGGCAAGAAGGACGGCTCCGATTCGATGTGGGTGCGCGTGTCGCAACCGTGGGCCGGCGACGGCTGGGGCGCGGCCGCGATTCCGCGGATCAAGCAGGAGGTGCTCGTCGCGTTCAACCAGGGCGATCCGGACAACCCGGTGATCGTCGGTCGCGTGTTCAACGGCGAGCAAGGCAACCCGTATCACGGTGCGGCGGGCCAGACGATGGGGATCAAGAGCCAGACGCACAAGGGGCAGGGGTCGAACGAGATCCGCATGACCGACACGAACGGCATGCAGGAATTCTTCATGCACGCGCAGAAGGACATGAACACCGTCGTCGAGAACAACGAGACGCACAAGGTGCTGGGGCCGATGCGTACCGTGCTGGTGGCCACCGGCAGCGAAGAGAAGCAGATTCCGCAGGGCAACCTGACCGAGACGATCGCCGAGAAGCGCAGCACGACCGCGACCACCGTCGAGGTGACGACGCCGGCCAAGGACGGGGGCGGCGGCACGCAGGTTTACATGGCCGAGCGAGGCATCCTGCTGAAGGTGATGGACAGCTCGATCTCGCTCGCGCCGGAAGGCATTCGCCTCGAACACAAGGGCTCCGTGATCCTGATGACCGACGACGGCGTGATGGTCAACGGCAAGCGCATCGATCTCAACAAATAAAACGAACGAAACCAGCCATGCACTACGCAATTCATGAAGGCACCTTCGAACTGCCGGACGCGGCGCTTGATCGCACGGTCAACATCCTGATGATGAACGCCGGCCCCGGCGGCCTCAATCTCGTGATCGCTCGCGGGCGCTTGCGTGACGGGGAGAATCTCGACGCGTTCGTCGCGCGCGAATGGGAAGTGGCGTCGCGCGATGCCAGGATGCTGACCGAGAAAGCACGCCGGCCCGTGACGGTGGCGGGTCGTGCGGGCGTCCAGATCGACTCCACGCACGAACGGGACGGCCGGCTCTGGCATCAGGTGCAGACCATGTTTCCGTCGGACGACGCCGGCCGCGTGCTGGTGATGACGTTGACCAGCGCGGCACCGCTGACCGACGAGCAGCAGGCGATCGCCGACCGCATGCTGGCCAGTTTCCAGCCGCGCGCGGCGCGACCGACCCTGCTCGGGCCGGGTGACGCGTCGTGAGCGCGGAAAACTTCGCGGCCGCTCGCTTCGAAGATCCGATCCAGCACACGTCGTTTCTGGGTGAACTGGTCGGTACGGTCGGATCGGTAGTCGGCGGCGCCATCGTCGGCGCATTGGTGGCGGAGGCGATGGAGGGGCTGATATTCGCCGGCCTCGCCGCGCTCGAGATCGGCACGGCCGGGCTGGCGACGCCGCTCGTCATCGCGATCGGCGTCGGCGTGGCCGTTGGCTCGGGCGCGCTGATGGAAGCGAGCGGGATGAACGAGGCCATCGACGACGGCGCGAAGGCGCTGGCCAATTCGATGGTGCCGCCCGAGATCAAGGGCAAGATCGCGAGCGGATCGGGGAACGTTTACGTCAACAATAAGAAGGCGGCGCGGGCGGCGAAGCCGGGCGATCTCGATACCGTTGCGTGTACCGATCATCCTGGGCCGCAGATGATTGCCGATGGGTCGGGGAGTGTTTACATCAACGATCAACCGGCCGCGCGGGTCGGCGACAAGACCACTTGCGACGGGACGATTGCCGAAGGTTCGGACAACGTTTTCATCGGCGGCGGCACGCAGCGGGTGAGGGACGTGAAGTCGGCAACCCGGCTCGGATGGCTGGGGGCGGCGCTGGGTATTGCGCTCGCGGTTTGCGGGCGCGGGAAGATGAGCTGGGGGCAGTTCCTGAAGAGCAAGGTGCCGTGTCTTGCGGTGAATTTTGCGGCGGGTGCGTTCGGTACCTGGCTGGGTAGCCTGGCGAGGCCGTCGGCAGGGCATCCGGTCAACGTCATTACCGGCAGCAAGGTTCTCGACGGCACGGACGATACAGACTTCGTACTGCCCGGGCCGTTGCCGATCGTGTGGCAGCGTTTCTATAGCAGCCTCGATGATCGTGCCGACAGCCTGTTCGGGGCGGGATGGAGCGTGCCGATCAGCGTCGAACTGCGGCTCGCGCGTGCGCATGGCGAGGTTGAGTCGATCACTTACTGGGACGAGCAGGGGCGCGATATCGTGTTCCCGGCTGTGTCGCCGGGTGAGAGCCACTTCAGCGTGCCGGAAGGCATTTACCTGATCTGCACCGCGGGTGGCCACTATGTGGTCGAGACGGTCGATGGTGTGTATCGCGATTTCGGTCGTGCCCGGAGTGATGCGGGTAACGAAACGCTCAAGCTGTGGCGTCTCGAGGATCGCAACGGTAACTGGATCGAGGTGGAGCAGGAAGCGGCCGGTGAGGTCGTGCGGCCGGCACGACTGCATGACAGCGCTGGGCGTGTATTGGCGTTCACCTACGACAAGTCGCACGCTCGACGCATCGCCGCGATCGAGTTGGCCCGTGGCGTGGATGGTGAGCAACCCGACACGCTGGTGCGTTACGCGTACAACGATGCGGGCGAGCTGGTTGCCGTTACCGATCGCAGCGGCTATATCGCGCGACGTTTCGCGTACGAGCGTGGACTGATGGTTCAGCACACGTTGCGCGGTGGCTTGCAGTGTTTCTATGCGTGGGAGGGTGTTGGGCGCGATGCGCGTGTCGTGCGCCACTGGACCAACGACGGCGAAGCGTACACGTTCAATGCGGACCTCGCCGGGCGCACGGTGACGATTACCGACCAGATCGGCCGCGTGACGCAGTGGACGTGGAACGAGGATCAGCAGCCGACGAGTCATACGGATGCCGAAGGCCATGTGTGGCGGTTGGAGTGGAACGCGAAGCGGCAGTTGGTCAGTACGACTGATCCGGCAGGGAACACGACCCGCTTCGAATATGACGAGCGCGGGCGGCAGACGCAGCGCATAGACGCACTCGGTCAGGTTGAGCGCACCGAGTGGAATGGACACTACGACCTGCCCGTCGCGGAAACCGATCCGGCCAACTCGCGCTGGATCTACCGCTACGACGATCGCGGCAACCTGACGATGACGCGCGATCCGGCGGGCTTTGCGACCGAGTATCACCGGGATGAACGCGGATTGGTACACACGATCCGCGATGCGCGGGGCGGTTACAAGTTCCTCGAATGGAACGGCCGCGCACAGTTGACCTCGTACACGGATTGTTCCGGCAAGGTCACGCGGTTTGCATACGATGCGCGGGGTACGCTTGCGCGCGTGACCGACGCGATGGGCCAGTCCACCGTCTATGAAACGGATGCGATGGGACGTGTCACGGGGATCGGAACGGCTGACGGCGCGCGCCAGATGTTTCGATACGATGCGGCCGGGCGGCTCGTCGAGGTCGTTGATGCGAATCAGCGCAGCACGCGTTATGAACTCAATCCGCGCGGATTGCTGATAGCACGCACGGATGCGGCTGATCGTGTCGTGCGATTCGGGTACGACGATGCGTTCCGGCTCGCGAGTTTGACCAACGAGAATCGTGAGACGTATCGCTTCCAGTATGACCGTCGCGATCTGGTTTCTGCACAGATCGGACTGGATGGTCACAAGCGTACGTATGAATATGACGTGTGCGGCCAAGGCACGAGTGTCCGGGATGGACAGATTGAGACGCGATACGAGCGCGACGCGATCGGTCGACTGACGGCGAAGCAAGCTGCGCATGAGCGGTGTGAATATCTGTACGACAAGGCGAGCCGAATCACATCCGCCGAGTTGTACACGCTGGCTGCTCGCGGCCCGTCGCTGAAGAATCGGGTCAGCTTGAAATACGACGCTCGCGGTGAGGTCGTCGAGGAATACACGCCGACCGGCTGGCTCGCGCATACCTACGATGAACTCGGCAATCGCGTCAGCACCACGATCTCCGGCGAGCGCACGATCGACTGGCTGCATTACGGGTCGGGACATGTGCACCAGATTCGCGTTGACGGTGCTGCGGTCGCCGACATGGAACGCGATGATCTGCATCGCGAGGTGCTGAGAACGCAGGGCAAGCTGACCAGTCATTTCGGATATGACGCGGTAGGCCGTCGCGCGCGGCACGCTGCGCAGCGTGGTCATGCGGCCGATGATCTGCTTGCGAAGCAGTGGCAATACGATGCAGCGGGCGATGTGATCCAGAAGCGCGATCAGCGTTATGGCACGACGAACTATCGGTATGACCCGACTGGTCGTATTGAGCAGGCGGCGGGGCCGGGATTGCCGTCGGAGGTGTTTCGCTGGGATGCGGCGGCCAACCTGGTGTCGAGCGATCACCCGGGTGGCTACGTCGAGCACAACCGGCTCAAGATGTTCGAGGACAAGCGCTTCGAGTATGACGTTTATGGTCGGCTGGTTCGCAAGGTGAGTGGTCATGGGCCTGCTAAAGAGCTGGTTCTTGAATACGACGACTGGAACCAGCTCAAGACCGTCGTGACGAAGGACCGGCTTGGCATCGCGACGACACATTTCGAATACGATGCGTTTGGTCGACGGATCCGCAAGCTCAATGGCAGCTATGCGAGTACGGATTTCCTGTGGGACGGCATGCGGCTCGTGCAGGAGACGTATCACGACCGCCAGGGCGAGGAAGCGCTGACGTATTTGTATGAGGCTAATAGCTATGTGCCGCTTGCGCGGATCGATCAGGGGAGGGCTGCGGCTAACGATGCCGATTCGAGGGATGCGGTCTATTATTTCCACAACGATGTTTCGGGGCTGCCGGAGGAGTTAACCGACGCAGGTGGAGATCTGGTCTGGCAGGCCCGCTACAAGGTTTGGGGCAACGCGGTGCAGGAGGAGTGGGTTGCGAGGGAGCCGCAGCGCCTCATACCGGCATGGGGGGCGATGCAGGAAGCGACGCCGACGCCAGTTCATGTACCAAGGCCACAGAACCTGCGTTTCCAGGGGGAGTATCTGGACCGGGAGACAGGGCTGCACTACAACCTGTTTCGGTATTACGATCCCGATATTGGACGGTTCATTAGTCCAGACCCGATTGGATTGGTCGGCGGGACCAATCTCTATCAATACGCACCGAATCCCATCTCGTGGATCGATCCTTGGGGATTGTCATGTGGACCCACAAAGGCCGCGCGTCCGCAGAAAGTCGTCAACGATTTGAAAGATTTCAGAAGCCGTAATTTCCGTTTTGGCTCCGAGACTTTCAAGTTGGAGAAGAGCGGAATGAAACACATACTGGAGCGTCATCATCCAGAGTATTGGGATGGATCGGTTAAGGCTAAGCAAAGTTTCTTCGATTCGAAGATGTCTATTGATGATGTCAGTGATGCTATTGGTAGTGTCATGAAGCAAAATAGCGGCTTGCTAGAAGCGAAGGGTGCTCAGGGCATGTATCAGATAAAGGGTACATATGACGGTGCCGATTATGTGCTCGGTTTGAATAACGGAAGGGTTGGTCAATTCTATAAAGAGTATATGGAATGATAGTTGCAAATACTTATCTCAAAATCAAGAAGAAATTTGTGAATTTTTACGATTTCAATGGAAAAATCCCAGATCCTGACTACATTGAGGGTGCTATTGAGCTTTCTATAAATGGGGTTGAGATTATTAATAAGGAAATGTGGGATTATGTAGATCAATTGTGGGCGTATTTGGCGGAGGGCGTAATATGCGTTGCTAGGGGGGAGGGGTTTAAAACTTACTTTCCGGATCAACCTGTCGAGATAAGTTTCGGTATTCAGGGAAGTAAAGTGGTTGTTGCTGTGACCGTTCATGAAACTGTGAAGGTGGTTGTGGAGCGATCAGAGTTTGTCTCTGAAATGAGGCGGCTTGCAGTTGAGTTTTTTGAGGGTATGAAGGGTAAGGGTGATAGGTATAAAGATAATTCTGATCTTTATTTGAATAAATTGCGTTTGATATAAATTGATGGATTGTGAGTGTGATCTACTGTTCCCAGTTGCCTCGGTGGGTCACAATTGAAGGCGTCACGATTATCATGCGAAGGATGCGGCGAGAGGAAAACGCAGAGCGATGACTATTGTAAGTGCTCAATGTGAGTGAGATTGTGCAAGTTTATAATTATCTCATTGAGTTGATTGGGTGCATTCCATCGCTTCCGGGAAAGAGGTGATTTATGCAGATATTGATTCGTGGAGAGGCACTCCAGAAGAGGTAGGATTTTTCTACGTCGCGTGAGATTTCCTTAAAGATCCGGAGGATGATGAAATTTATCTGGGCGGAGAAGGTGTGGAGATGCCGAAGTCCGTTGGAAATTACAATCTGAGATTCTGGATTTTGGTAAATCAATTGGAGTGCCTTTTAAAGGGTAAGGTTGATTGGAATGGGGTGTAAAGTGGTTTGTCGATTAAATTAAATGTTGTCGAGAAGATTATGAATTTATGGTTTGATTGTTGGGTGTGAAATAATTTTCGCCATTCTTAACGATTTTCTAACTCGAATGTTATATGATGATTGCGCCCATTGACTGGGGCGTGGCGGCTGCGAACTAAGTTGATGCAAGATGCATTGTCTACTATTTCCGTTACGGCGCTTGGGGTTGCCGGAAGAATTGACTGACCCTGACGGGGAACTGATCTGGAAGACGCGCTATAAAATATGGGGCAACGCAGTAAAGGAAGAGTGGGTCGCACGGGCACCGTAAATGTGGCTCCCGTTTTCCGGTTTTACGACCCGGACATCGGGCGATTCATCGATCCGGACCCTATCGGGCTCGCCGGTGGGTACAACTTTTATTAACATGCGTCCCAATCCGTTCTCGTGGATTGACCCGTGGAGACGGTCGGGAATGCCGCTCGATGCTCCTGGGTACCCGCGTACGGTCTTTAAGAGCCTGGCCGAATAAGCATTACTTATGCTGGTCAATCAATCGATGGGCGCCTCTCTGAGCATGTGGGTATCCTTGAATTGTATTACTGCCCCTCGCTGAGCGAAATTCTGTTCAGGAGATCGTTGATCTAGTCGAGGGTGGCTGGAAATCGGTGATCGCGTCACGATTTGAGAATTTTGCATGTTCACGGCGTTCGCCGCTGGTTCGTCATGGTGAAAGATAACGGTTGAGGGAATCTGTTCGAATGAGAAAGGTGAAAATGGAGGAGGTGCTAAATCTCCTGGAGGGTGGGAGGAAGTCGAATCCAGAGAGGGGGGATCTATTTGTTATGCATATAAAGGGAGTCGGATTCATACCTGGCCTCGTTGTGAAGGATGATTTCAAGTATGGTGTGGAACGGCTTTGTATAATCTATCTCTACAATGAAATTTCGGATTCTAAAAAATCGCAATTTATACTGAATAAGGATAATATGATCGCACCTCCCGCGCTTGTCTCGGCAATGGATTGGCGGGAAAAGGGGGGCTTTGAGAACGTAAGGCGCCTTGATGATTCAGATATGGATATTTTCCAGAATCACTGCTTTTATGATAGGCTGAGGAGGCGCTATGTTGATGAGAATAATGAAGTGTGTGAGAGATTCGAGCCGTGTGGAATTCGTTCAATTTCAAATATCGGATCGGAGGCTATCGGTATTTACCGGAAATTAAATCAAGATGTTGAAGTTGTCGAATAATTGCGCTTTCCGATGATGCGAACATCGACTCGACATTAGCATGGCGCGTACAGGCGTGGTGCATACAATGGGTTGGTGAGTGGAAGTTTCAGTGGGATCGGGTGAACGCTAATTGAATCACTCAACAGGATTCGAGTGCGATTCATGGTTTTTAAGGGGGCTCTTGCAACCTGGATACTTGAATACAATAGACAATGCTGCCTGCCGTCACTGCCGTTGAAAGAAGGATGGTGTTTTGACCACCAAGATGCCGACGTTGCAGATATTCATGACTGATGTCGATGAAGTGGTGTTCTCGGGTCTGTTGAAGGCACATATACCAAGTATCAAGTTTATCGACTCATTTCTTTGGAGTTCCCCGGTTCCGGCTGCTCATGACAGCATGGCGGAATGTCATGGACACCCATTCTCAAATGCCGTGATCCTTGACGGAGCGATTTGCACTGTCTAGCGGTACACACGAGAGTTTGTTGCTCCTCACCCGGGAGGCGGTAGTTAAATGGGGGGGAAATGTCGGACCTGGAATGATTCAGGTTCTTCGATCAAGAGAAGCTGGTTATGCCCCTCAATCTCTACGTGACGGAAGGTTGACGGCATCCTATGATCCTAACGCTGAGCCAGTCATGGATGCTTTTGTTAAAGCAGTCTGGAAAATATTCAAGAAATTTTCACAGAAAACATACTTGGTCAACCCCGAGACTGGAGTTGTAAGCGAAGAACCGGAAACCCGCTTTTTTGCCGGGCCAGATGCTGCAGCGCAGTTCGACGGCTCAAGCGGGAACTATCTAACGAACAGTGCATTTGTGTATTTTGTAGCCGAATCCGTCAAATGTGGGGTTCCCCGAAAAGGATGGAACCCAGGCCGGAAAAGTTCTTTCCGTACATGAAGATTGGTGGAATGTGGCTGGTCACCGATGCGTGTTTCGTACCGGGCCGCAAGGCACAGTTCCTGATCGACCCCGGCAGCCTGATCATCACGCAGTTATAAAAGGCAACGCCGCAGGATGCGGCCGCGCTGCGCGAACTCGCGCAGCGCGCTGGGCAGGGCTGCGGCTACCACCCGCTCCGACGCATCACCAGGCAATATTGCAAGACGACCGCGACGTCCCCGCCCCGCCGGTAGCCGTGCAATGCGTCCCCGCTCCATTGTCATAGAACGTCCGCGTCTCCGGCTGCGGCACGGACGGATCGAACGGATTCGGCGCACCATGCGGCCCGCGCGGCGCGTCGTACGGCCGCTGCGCCGCATACGATCCGCCACTCCCCGCCGGCCGTGAGCTATTCGCCCGCAGGTATTCATTCCAGTTCTGTTCACGCTGCTCGTATCCAGGCACCGCGCGACCAAAACTATCGCTGCCACCCGCCCCGAGCGCGACCCGATTCGCGGGCAATACCAAATCGGGTTCGTGTTCCGACGAAGGCGGCGGTGCCACAAGCGCATCGCCCGTTACACGCAACGGACGCGTATCCGGCGTATCGAACGGACTGCGCTCCACGGGTGCGGCGTACTGCGAGCGGCGGCGGTTCATGCGTGCCGTATGTCCATCATCGCGAATGGCAGCGCGCCGCTCGGAACGAAAGACATTGGCACCGGCCGACCGATCGGTCAGCGTATCGCGGCCGGACGCATGGGCGGTAGAAACAGAAAGCGCGCACGCGATCGCGGCGGCGGAGGAAAGGCGAAACGGATGATTCATGAGCGATCCCAATCAGGTGATGTGCAATGAAAAAGACGGCAGATCACTGGCTGGCGGCTGGGCGACGGGCGGGCGTTGAAGTGGCCCTGAAGCGACTGCGAGGCGCGGTGGACGCGTCTCGCAGGAAGGCTGGCTGGATTGCAGAGGCGAATTCGTATTATTTCACATCATTAACAATTACCTTTCCAATTAACGAAAACCGTCGGCAAATAGAAGGCTTGAGCGTCTCCACCCAACGCACTGCAATGGTGCTCACCAAACCAATCATCAGTCGATTGAAGAACGACGATGCGACCCTTTACGGCCCCACCACACCCTACGAAAAATCGCCTATCACCCGATCCCAATCCCGACAAGGCACAGCGCCGAAAAACCTCCGCCAATAGCAACCAGATTGCACTCCCAGCCCCCGCCCCAGCGCCCCGAGGTTGCGCCGTCATTGCTACCGACTGTCACAACCTCTCTACGTGTTTTCCCTCGGTAGACCGGCATTTTTGACAGACGATTTAAAAACGCCCATATAATTTCGACTGCCTTGCCAACGGCTGTCGGACCACCCCTCCGATCAAGCGGTTTGGCAAGCGGGGCAGGCGAAACGCTTGCGCAATGCAAGACGCATCACGATGTCTTTCCGAACCAGACGTCCCCTTCGGGGACTGCAAGAGCCGGGCCCCGCTACGCAACATTCCGCTGGAGTTCCGTCTTCTATGTGTCTCGGGCGTGTCCCATGTCCTCGCCCCGGGTGCTGTTCGATTGCGCAAGTCATGCCGCCTTTGCCCGTATGACTAAACAACATCGAGGAGCTCCCAGATGACGCTGTCCCGTCTTACGTCCATTTCCGTCGCCGCCGTGCTGTTCGCCGCCGGCGCGGCCACCGCGCAAGCGGAAACCGTGAAGATCGCCATCGCTGGTCCGATGAGCGGCTCGGTCGCCCAATACGGCGACATGGTGAAGGCCGGCGCGCTGACCGCGATCGAGCAGGTCAACGCAGCAGGCGGTGCGGGCGGCAACAAGTTCGAAGTGGTGATGATGGACGACGCATGCGAACCGAAGCAGGCCGTCGCTGTCGCCAACAAGATCGTCAGCCAGAAGATCAAGTACGTGATCGGTCACGTGTGCTCGGGGTCGACGATCCCGGCCTCCGACATCTACGAGAACGAAGGCATCGTGATGGTCACGCCGTCGGCCACCGCACCGCAGCTGACGGAAGGCAAGAAGCGTCACTTCATCTTCCGCACGATCGGCCGTGACGACCAGCAAGGTCCGGCCGCCGCGCACTTCATCATCAACAACGTGAAGCCGAAGAAGGTCGCGGTGCTGCACGACAAGCAGTCGTACGGCCAGGGCATCGCGTCGTCGGTGAAGAAGGACCTCGAGGCCGCGAAGATCCCGGTCGTACTGTTCGAAGGCATCAACGCCGGCGATTCGGACTACTCGGCGATCATCACGAAGCTGAAGTCGCAAGGCGTCGATTTCGTCTACTTCGGCGGCTACCACCCGGAAATGGGCCTGTTGCTGCGCCAGGCGCGCGAGCAGGGCGTGAAGGCCACGTTCATGGGGCCTGAAGGCGTGGGCAACAAGGACGTGACGGCAATCGCCGGCCCGGCCTCGGAAGGCATGCTCGTCACGCTGCCGGCCGACTTCTCGGCCGATCCGGCCAACGCAGCGCTCGTGAAGGCGTTCGCGGACAAGAAGCGCGATCCGAACGGCCCGTTCCAGATGCCGTCGTACGCCGCGGTGAAGATCATCGCCGACGCGATCGCCGGCGCGAAGACGACCGACCCGACCAAGGTCGCCGCGTACATGCACAAGACGACGTTCGACACGCCGATCGGCAAGGTCGCGTATGACGCGCAGGGCGACCTGAAGGCGTTCAAGTTCGTCGTGTACACGTGGCACAAGGACGCGACGAAGACCGCCGCCAAGTAATACGGAGTACCCGCCCACGCATCCGCCCTGTCCGAAACCCGGACGGGGCGGGTGTGCATTCGCGCCGCGCGTGTCCCCAGTGCGCGGCCGGCAGGCGGCCCGAGACGACACCGTGCGTTGCGCGCGGCCGAATGCCGTGATCCGGCGCGGTACGCGACACAGCGCCAACGGGAGCTTCCCGCACATGACTGACTTCTTTCCGCAATTCGCCCAGCAGCTGGTCAACGGCCTGACGCTGGGTGCGATCTATGCGTTGATCGCCATCGGCTATTCGATGGTCTACGGCATCATCGGCATGATCAACTTCGCCCACGGCGAGATCTACATGATCGGCGCGTATGTGGGCCTCGTCACCCTCACGGCCATCGGCATCTCCGCCGGTTATCCGCTGCCGCTCGTGCTCGGCGCCGCACTGATCGTGTCGGTGATCGTCACCGGGCTGTACGGTTTCGCGGTCGAGCGCGTCGCGTATCGGCCGCTGCGCGGCGGCCCGCGCCTCGTGCCGCTGATCTCCGCGATCGGCATGTCGATCTTCCTGCAGAACTACGTGCAGATCGGCCAGGGCGCGCGCGACGTGTCGGTACCGGTGCTGATCTCCGGTGCATTCGACATCCATCTCGGCGGCGACTTCGACGTGACGATCCCGTATGCGCGCCTGCTGATCGTCTGCGTGACGGTCGTGCTGATGATCGCGCTCACGCTGTTCATCTCGCATTCGCGGATGGGCCGGGCGTGCCGCGCATGCGCCGAGGACATGAAGATGGCGAACCTGCTCGGCATCGACACGAACCGCGTGATCTCGTTCACGTTCGTGCTCGGCGCGATGCTGGCGGCCGTCGGCGGCGTGCTGATCGGGCTGACGATCGGCAAGCTGAACCCGTATATCGGCTTCGTCGCGGGTATCAAGGCGTTCACGGCCGCGGTGCTCGGCGGGATCGGCAGCATCCCGGGCGCGATGCTCGGCGGTGTGCTGCTGGGCCTCGCTGAAACCTTCGCCGCAGGCTACATGCCGGCCGAGTACAAGGACGTCGT
The DNA here is from genome assembly GCF_050768715.1 of Burkholderia sp. ZZQ-2. NCBI lineage: Bacteria > Pseudomonadati > Pseudomonadota > Betaproteobacteria > Burkholderiales > Burkholderiaceae > Burkholderia > Burkholderia sp. ZZQ-2. The sequence goes on from NZ_LDVA01000260.1 coordinate 61,961, forward strand.
TGCGTTCGGCCTGCTCGTGCTGATCCTGCTCTTCCGCCCGACCGGCCTGCTCGGCAAGTCGGACATCGAAAAGGTTTGAGGGAGACGCAGATGAGTACAGTCATTTCCGTTCGCCGCCCGGCCGCCGACGCTTCGATCGGCCAGGCGCTGAAAAATGCCGTGGCCGCCGCGTTCCTGACGGCGATCCTCACGATTCCGGTGCTCGGGCTGCAACTGAAGCTCGACGGCTATCAGGTGGTGCTCACGCCGCACTGGCGGCCGGTGTGGATCGCGGTCGCGGCCGTGTTCCTGTTCCAGCTGTTCAAGCCGTGGCTCGTGCGCGCGAAATCGGCGGTGAAGCTGCCGGCGATGCCCGCGATGGGCGCGCGGCAGCAGCGCGCGGTCGTATGGGTGCTGCTCGCGGTCGGGCTCGTGTGGCCGTTCTTCGGCTCGCGCGGCGCGGTGGACGTCGCGACGCTCGCGCTGATCTACGTGATCCTCGGCCTCGGGCTGAACATCGTGGTCGGTTTCGCGGGGCTGCTGGATCTCGGCTACGTCGGGTTCTACGCGGTCGGCGGCTACACGTACGCGATGCTGAACCAGTACTTCGGGCTGTCGTTCTGGGAGTGCCTGCCGCTCGCCGCGATCGCGGCCGCGACGTTCGGCTTCCTGCTCGGCTTCCCGGTGCTGCGGCTGCGCGGCGACTATCTCGCGATCGTCACGCTCGGCTTCGGCGAAATCATCCGCCTGCTCGCGAACAACCTGACGAGCCTCACGGGCGGCCCGGACGGCATCTCGGGCATCCCGAAGCCGACCGTGTTCGGCTACGAGATGACGCGCAGCGCGAGCGTCGAAGGCGCGAAGACGTTCCACGAACTGATCGGGCTGGAATACAGCGGCGACCACGTGGTGATCTTCCTGTACCTGCTCGCGCTCGTGCTGGTCGGCTTCACGCTGTTCGTCACGAGTCGCCTGATCCGCATGCCGATGGGCCGTGCGTGGGAAGCGCTGCGCGACGACGAGATCGCGTGCCGTTCGCTGGGCCTGAACCCGACGCGCATCAAGCTGTCGGCGTTCACGCTCGGCGCGGCGTTCGCGGGCATCGGCGGCGCGTTCTTCGCGGCGCGCCAGGGCCTCGTGAATCCTGAATCGTTCACCTTCATCGAATCGGCGCTGATCCTCGCGATCGTCGTGCTCGGCGGGATGGGTTCGCAGCTCGGCGTGATTCTCGCGGCGATCCTGCTGACCGTGCTGCCGGAAGTCGCGCGCGGCTTCGCCGAGTACCGGATGCTGATCTTCGGTCTGGTGATGGTGTTGATGATGATGTGGCGTCCGCAGGGCCTGCTGCCCGCGAGCCGTCCCCACGTGGAGCTGCCGCAATGAGCGCACATGCAGAACTGTTGAAGGTCGCCGGGCTGCAGATGCGCTTCGGCGGGTTGCTCGCGGTGGACGGGATCGATTTCGACGTGCGCCGCGATGAAGTGTTCGCGATCATCGGGCCGAACGGCGCGGGCAAGACCACGGTGTTCAACTGCGTCGGCGGCTTCTACAAGCCGACCGGCGGCGATGTCGTGCTCGACGGCCATGCAATCGCGGGGCTGCCGAGCCACAAGATCGCGTTGAAGGGCCTCGTGCGGACGTTCCAGAACATCCGCCTGTTCAAGTCGCTGACCGTCGTCGAGAACCTGCTCGTCGCGCAGCACCGCAAGGTGAAGGCGGGGTTGCTGCCGGGCCTGTTCTCGACGCCCGCGTATCGCCGTGCCGAGAAGGAAGCGCTCGAGCGCGCGGCGGTGTGGCTCGACCGGATGGGGCTGACGTCGGTCGCCAACCGGCCGGCCGGCACGCTGTCGTACGGGCACCAGCGGCGCCTGGAGATTGCGCGCTGCATGATCACCGAGCCGCGCCTGCTGATGCTCGACGAGCCGGCGGCCGGCCTCAACCCGCAGGAGAAGGTCGAACTGCAGCACCTGATCGACAAGCTGCGCCGCGAGTTCGGCGTGTCGGTGCTGCTGATCGAACACGACATGAGCCTCGTGATGGGTGTGTCCGACCGCATCCTCGTGATGGAGCACGGCCGGCCGATCGTGATCGGCACGCCGGAAGCGGTCCGCAACGACCCGCGCGTGATCAAGGCGTATCTGGGGGAAGAGTGATGCTGAAGCTGGAACAGGTCCATACGCACTACGGCGCGGTCGAGGCGCTCGCGGGCGTGTCGATCGAGGTGAACAAGGGCGAGATCGTCACGCTGATCGGCAGCAACGGTGCCGGCAAGACGACGCTGATGATGACCGTGTGCGGCACGCCGCGCGCATCGTCGGGCCGCGTGCTGTTCGAGGGCAACGACATTACCGCGATGTCGACGCACCAAATCATGCGGCAGGGGATGGCGATCTCGCCGGAAGGGCGGCGCGTGTTCCCGAGCCTGACGGTGCTCGAGAACCTGAAGATGGGCGGCTTCTTCGCGAGCCGTCACGAGATCGACGACGGCATCGAGCACGTGTTCAAGCTGTTTCCGCGCCTGAAGGAGCGCGCGACGCAGCGGGCCGGCACGATGTCGGGCGGCGAGCAGCAGATGCTGGCGATCGGTCGTGCGCTGATGAGCAAGCCGCGCCTGCTGCTGCTCGACGAGCCGACGCTCGGCCTCGCGCCGCTCGTGATCGCGCAGATCTTCGACATCATCCGGACGATCCGCGACGAAGGCGTCACGGTGTTCCTCGTCGAGCAGAACGCGAACAAGGCGCTCGGCGTGGCCGATCGCGGCTACGTGCTCGAAACGGGGCGCGTGGTGCTCGCGGATACGGGCGCGAACCTGCTCGCGAACGACCGGATCAAGCAGGCGTATCTCGGCGGTTGACGCCGGAAAGCCGCCGGCCTGCAACGGGCCGGCGGTCTACGCCTGGCGACGACGCGAAACACCGCTATCGGCAGCGGTTCGGCCTCGACCTCGACCTGCCGATGACTTTTCTACCCTAGCCGATCCTGAACGTACTTTTCAGCACGTCGCGCAAATGCAGCGCGGCGCGATTGCCGTCGTCCGTCAGGATCGTGATCAGGTGCGGCGGAAGATCGGGCAGTGCGATCCCCGCGACGTTGCTCGTCAGGTTGCCGGACACGCGCTCGTGCTCGATGATGCCGACCGCGAGGCCATTCGCGATGCACGCTTCGACCGCAGGCGAACTCGCGCTCTCGAGCAGCAACCGGTGCGCGATCTTCGCCTTCTTCAGCGCGCTCAGCGCGGTGTCGCGGTACGGGCAGCCCTGCAATTGCACGGCGATCGGCAGCGGCGCGTCGGGATTGAACTTGAAGGTCCGCGCGGCCACCCACACCGGATGTGTCTTGCCGAGCAGCTCGCCGTGCGGCGGCGCTTTCGGTACGACGGCGATCGTGATGTCAAGCTGGCCGCGGGAGAACAGCGAGAGCAGCTCGTCGCTGGAACGCGCTTCGACCGTCAGTTCGAGCAACGGCCGATCGGCCGCGAAGCGGGGCAGGAATTCCGCCATGAAGTGCGCGGCGTACGAATCGGGAATGCCGAGCCGCAACTTGCCGGTCAGCATCTGCGGCGACAGCGATTCGACGAGCCGGTCGTGGCTCAGCAGAAACTCCGTGGTGTCGCTCAGCAGCTTGTGGCCGAACTGCGTGAGTTCGACCGCCTGGTTGTTTCGCGTGAACAGGCGCTGCGCGACCATTTCCTCGAGCTTCTGGATCTGCGCGGTGACCGACGACGGGCTGCGATTCACCTGGGCGGCCGCATCCTTGAAGCGGCCCAGCTTCGCGACGGCGTGGAAGGTACGCAGCAGGTCGACGTCCAGGGTACGGGGCATGATTTTGAAATTCCGAATCAGTGATTCAGGTAATGTCGATTGACGGAATTATTGGGCCTGCCTATTCTCGGGTCAACCGACAGGCCAACCGGCAGACAACGGCAGGCAGCCGGTCGGGCGTTGCGCGTATCCGGGGAATGATTCACGTCGATCAAGAACCCGCGCCTGTCCCCGGCAACCTTCCGAGAGCCGTCGCCCCATGCAGCTATTCCTGCTTCAGCTCGTTTTCGTGTTGTCGTGGAGTTCCGGCTTCATCGGCGCCAAGCTCGGCGCGGAGACGGCCGGCGCGTTCAACCTGCTGTTCTGGCGGTTCCTGCTCGTCACGCTGTGCCTGGCGATCGTTCTCAACCGGCAGCTCGGGCGCCTGACGTGGGAGAAGCTCCGCTACCACGCGGTGATCGGCTTCCTGTCGCAGTTTCTCTATCTGGCCTGCGTATACGTCGCGATCCAGCACGGCCTGCCGCCCGGCATCGCCGCGATCGTCGCCGCGTTGCAGCCGCTCATCACGGCCGCGATGACGGCGCTGGAGGGCAGCGAGCGCAGCGGGGCGCGCCAGTGGGCCGGCCTCGTCGTCGGGTTCGTCGGCGTGGGCATCGTGATCGGCGGGCAATATGCGCTGCCGGCCGGATCGGTCGGGCTCGTCATGTACCTGCTGCCGCTGGTGTCCGCGTCGGGGCTGTCGATCGCGACGATCTACCAGCGGCGCCGCGCGCTGACGGTCGCGCGCAGCAACGGGGACGGGTTGTGCCTGCCGCTGTTCGTGCAAGGCTGCGTGAGCCTGGTGCTGTTCGCGGCGAGCGGGATCGTCACGGGCGATCTGCACGTGCCGACCCAGCCGGACGTGTGGGTGTCCGTCGTGTGGCTGACGGTTTTCTCGACCTTCGTGGCCTACCTGTCGTTGTGGGCGCTGCTCAAGCGCATGCCCGCGACGCGCGTGGCGACCCTCGTCTATCTCGAACCGCCGGTGACGCTGACCTGGGCCGCGTGGATGTTCGGCGACAGCATCGCGATGTCGACCTATCTCGGCATCGTCGTCGTCGCGATCGGTGTGTGGCTGGCCGGCAAGCCAGGCGAGCGGGCCACCCGGGCCCGGCGTGCCGGGATGGAAGCGGCCGGGCGCTGATGCGCTGGTTGTGCACGCGATTCCGGTGTAGCGTCGCGGTACTGTCACGACCTGTGAAGGAATCCGATGAAGGTCAAACGGATCGTCGCCAATATCGACACACGATCAATCGACGACGCAAAGCGCTTCTACCAGCGGATCTTCGGCCTCGACCTGCTGATGGACCACGGCTGGATCGCAACCTATGGCAATGCCGAGCAGATGGACGTGCAGATCAGCTTCGCATCGCAGGGTGGGGCGGGTACGCCGACGCCCGATCTGTCGATCGAGGTCGACGACGTCGACGAAGCGCTCGCACGCGTGCATGCCGCCGGGATTCCCGTCGAATACGGCCCGGCTGACGAGCCTTGGGGCGTGCGGCGGTTTTACGTGCGCGATCCGTTCGGCAAGCTCGTCAACGTGCTCGCGCATCGTTGATAGGGGATGCGGGGGCGGCCGGGGTGTTCACGTATGCAGCGCCAGCCCCTTCACGGCCTTGTCGACTGCTTTCTTCGGCCCGCGCAACGCCAGCCCGACGAGGTCGGGATGCTCCGCATCGCCGGCACGAAAGACTTCGCGGTTGGCCGCGTCGTGTCCGGTCGAAAACATCGCGTGCACGTAGGGCACGATCGTGAGTTCGCGCGACAGCGCCTGCCGGTGCGCGGCCTGCAGGCCGTTCAAATCGGCCGCGAACACCAGCATTGGCTGGCCCAGCATGCGGCCGTAGCGGCGTCCCGCCGCATCCTCGTAAGGCTCGCCGAGTGCTTCGGGCGCTTCAGCCGCGACGCCCGTCGCGAGAAACGCGACGACATTGAGTTTCTGCCACGCCGCGAGATCGTCGCGCACGATCAGCGCCACCTTGGTATCGAACATGATTGCTCCTCGTTGAAGCGCACATGATCGGATGCCGCGTGGGATCAGTCTGGAACGTTTGTGCACATTTGCCGGTACGCGGCCGGCGTGATCCGGTATGCGCGGCGGAACCAGCGGCCGAGGTGGCTCTGGTCGGCGAAGCCGACGTCGGCCGCGACCTGCGCGGGTGTGCGGCCGGCGGCCAGCAGGCGGCGCGCGGCGCGTAGCCGCAAGCGCACCAGGTACGCGTGCGGCGACGTGCCGTACGCGCGCTGGAACAGCCGTGTCAGCCGGAACCGGTCGATTCCGGTGAGATCGACGAGTGCGTCGAGGCCGATATCGTCGCTCATGCGCGCATGCAGCAGATCGCGCGCGCGGGCAATCGCGGGCGCGACGGCATTGCCGCCGGTCGCGAGCGGGGCGCGCAATTCGCCGCCCAGCCGCGTCAGCAGGCGGTCGAGCGCCTGGTCGCGTGCGAGCTTGCCCTCGTTGCCGTGGAGCGCGACGAACGCCTGCCGGATCGTGTCGACGAGGCCGCGATCGTCGACCAGCGTGTGGCCGAACGCGGCTTCGACGCCGCCGAGGCCCGGCAGATCCAGCCGGCGTGCCGCTCGCTCGACCCATGCCTGCGGGAGGTACAGCATTCCATACGTGAAGCCGCCCGCTTCGGGCGCGTGGCCATCGTGCAGCGCGCCCGGCTCGATCAGGATCGCACGGCCCGGCACGCTCGTATGCACCGACCGGTGGCACTGGAATTGCTGCACGCCCTGTTCGGTGAAGCCGACCAGCATGTCGTCGTGATCGTGCGCATCGTATGCATGGCCGCTGAAATGCGCATGCAGGCTTTCGATGCCGGTGTCTGCATCGCGCCGAGCGACGAGCCAGTGGTCGCGCGTGTCGCTGCCGTTCGTCGCCGTGTCCATCTCCATCGCTCGTTTCGTGCCGCGTCGTGACGTGTCCTGCAGTGTACGCCGATGCCGCCCGCTCACGCGTCGTTCGCCGCCGCCTGTTCGTCCCGCGCGTATTGCGCCGGCGGCCGCCCGACGTGGCGCGTGAACGCGACCGTGAACGTGCTCGCCGAACTGTAGCCGACGCGCCCCGCGATCTCGGCGATGCGGCCTTCATTGCGCCGGAGCAGGTTCTTCGCGAGCGCCATGCGCCACGTGAGCAGGTATTCCATCGGCGCGACGCCGACCGCGCGGTTGAAGCGTTCGAAGAAAGTCGAGCGCGACAGTGCCGCTTCCTTCGCGAGTTCGACGACCGTCCACGGATGCGCGGGGCGTGCGTGCATCCCGCGGAGCGCGGCCGCGAGCCGGTTGTCGGCCAGCCCGCGCATGAGGCCGGGCGACGCGTTCGTGTCGGTCGTGAACCGCAGCGCCTCGATCAGCAGCACCTCCAGCAGCCGCGCCAGCACGATTTCGCGCGCGGGCCGCTGTGCGCGCGATTCGTCGCGCACCAGTTGCACGAGCGTGGTCAACCGCGGTTCGCCGCGCACGTGCACGAATTGCGGCAGCAGCGACACCAGCAGTGCCGCGTCGGGTGAACCGAAGCTGCAGTTGCCGGCCATCATCCGCGTGTCGACCGGGTTGCCCGGATCGCCGATCCGGTATTCGCCGTTGTCGAGCGCGACCGGCGGCGCGGTTTCGACGCCCGGCGGCGGCGGTTCGAGGCTCGACATCGCGACGCCGTAGGCGGCCGGAATCAGCACGAAATCGCCGGGCAGCAGTTCGATCGGCGCGTGCCCGTCGATCGCGATCCGGCACCCGCCATCGAGGATCGCGCAATAGAACGGCTCGCCGGCGACCGTGCGGCTGATCGACCACGGGCTCGCACCGTGAACGGACTTGGAGTACCGCGCGCCCGGTTGCAGCAGCGTCACGACTTCGGTCAGTGGGTCGATCATTACCGGACGCTCGCAAAAGAAAATCGGATTTCCGATTGTAGCGAATACGGATCCGGCCATCTATCGTACGGACACATGCCCAACACACCTCAGGAGTTCGCATGAAGACCGTACTGATCACCGGCTGTTCCTCCGGCTTCGGCCTCGAGATCGCCCGCCATTTCCTCGCACGCGACTGGCAGGTCGTCGCGACGATGCGCACGCCGGACGCGGCCGTGCTGCCGCCTTCGGCGCACCTGCGCGTGCTGGCGCTCGACGTGACGAACGCGGACAGCATCCGTGCCGCGATCGACGCGGCGGGCCCGATCGACGTGCTCGTCAACAACGCGGGTTTCGGCGCGGCCGCGCCGGCCGAGCTCATGCCGTTCGATACGGTGCGTGCGCTGTTCGAGACCAACACGCTCGGCACGATCGCAGTCACGCAGGCCGTGCTGCCGCAGTTTCGCGAGCGCGGGGCCGGGGTGGTCGTGAACGTCACGTCGAGCGTCACGCTGAAGGTGTTGCCGCTGGTCGGCGCGTATCGCGCGAGCAAGGCGGCAGTCAATGCGTACACCGAATCGATGGCGGTCGAACTCGAACCGTTCGGCGTGCGCGCGCATCTGGTGCTGCCGGGCCGGGCGCCGGACACGCGTTTCGGCGACAACGCGCGTGCGCACATGCATGGCTTCGAACACGACGCGTATGCGGAGTTTGTCGGGAAGGCCGTCGCTCGGATGCTCGATGCATCGGGGCCGATCACCCATGCGCAGGACGTCGCCGAAGCCGTGTGGCGCGCGGCGACCGATCCGTCGAGCCCGATGCGCATTCCGGCCGGCGCGGATGCCGAAGCGTGGGCGGCCGAGGCGCGTTGATCGATCGGAAATTTGTCGCGCCGGTCGGTCGAGCCGGCGCGACGGATTGCGTGGTGCGGGGAAGGGCGTTACCGCGCGCCGTCACAACGCCCGTCCGATCGCCTGCCCCAGCAGCGCCAGGCCGAGGTCGATCTCTTCCTCGCTGACGGTCAGCGGCGGCGCGATCCGGAACACGCCGCCCATGCCGGGCAACTGCACGATGTTCATGCTGAGCCCGAGGTTCATGCATTCGCGCGTGATTTTCGCGCCGAGCCCGTCCGCCGGTTCCTTCGTCCGGCGATCCTTGACGATCTCGACACCGAGCAGCAGCCCGCGTCCGCGCACGTCGCCGATGCAGTCGAAACGCTCCATCAGGTCGAGCAGGCCGCGCCGCAGCCGCTCGCCCATCACGTTCGCCCGAGCGACGAGCCCGTCGCGCTGAACGACGTCCAGCACGCGCAGGCCGACGGCCGCCGGCAGCGGGTCCGACACGTGCGTCGTGTAGAACAGGTAGCCGAGTTCGTGCGCGCGTTCCTCGATCGCCGCGGACGTCACCATGGCCGCGAGCGGCAGCCCGGCGCCGAGCGTCTTCGACAACGTCAGGATGTCGGGCGTCACGCCGTCGCGCTGGCACGCGAACATCGTGCCGGTGCGCCCGACGCCCGTCTGCGCTTCGTCGAGGATCAGCAGCATCCCGCGTTCCTCGCACTTGCGCTTGAGCGCCGCCATATAGCCTTCCGGCAGCTCGATGATCCCGCCCGAACTGAGGATCGGCTCCGCGATGAACGCGGCGAGGTTGCCGCTCGACTGACGGTCGATCAGGTCGAACGCGTAGTCGAGTTCGGCGAGATAGTCGTACGTGCCGTTGCGCTCGAAGCGCGGCCGGTAGGTGAACGGTGCGGGAATCGCGAACGAGCCGACGGCGGCCGGGCCGACGCCCTTGCGGCCGGCGCTGTACGTGGCCGATGCGGCGGCGCCCGTCATCCCGTGCCACGACTGCGCGAAGCCGACGATCTCGTACTTGCCGGTGACGAGCTTCGCCATCCGGATCGCCGCTTCGTTCGATTCCGCGCCGGTGCTGAGCAGCAGCGCGCGATCGAGCCCGTCGGGCGTGATGTCGGCGAGGCGCGTCGCGAGGTCGACGACCGGCCGCGACAGCATCCCGCTGAACAGATGGTCGAGCTTGCCCGCGTATTCGCCGATCACGGAGACGATCTCCGGATGGCTGTGGCCGAGCACTGCGCTCATCTGGCCCGACGTGAAATCGAGGATCGCGCGGCCGTCGGCGTCGTAGACGAAGCTGCCTTTCGCGCGCTCGATGATCATCGGCTCGAACGTGCCGCCATAGCGGACCAGGTGCTGCCTGGCGTTGCGCCAGAAGGTCGGGTCGTCGTTCAGGGACATCGGGCATCTCCGGGTAAAAGGGCAGGGGGCGCTTGCAGTCTAGGCGTGCGTCTGGTTTGATGGAAACGAATAGTTCTTATGCAAGGTAGAAAAGGAGCTAATACCTTGGGGCTTTCGCTTGAAATCGACCTGCTGCGCTCGTTCGTCGTGATCGCGGAGGTGCGTGCGCTCAGCCGCGCGGCCGCGCGTGTCGGCCGCACCCAGTCCGCGCTCAGCCAGCAGATGAAGCGGCTCGAGGAGGCCGTCGACCAGCCGCTGTTCCAGCGCACCGGGCGCGGCGTGGTGCTGACCCATCCGGGCGAGCGGCTGCTCGTGCATGCGCAGCGCATCCTGCGGTTGCACGACGAGGCGATGGCCGACCTGTGCGGCACGGGGTTGTCGGGGACGATCCGCTTCGGGTGCCCGGACGATTACGCGGAGGTGTGGCTGCCGTCGCTGCTGCGGCAGTTTTCGAGCCAGCATCCGCAGGCGATCGTCGAGGTCGTGTGCGGGCCGACGCCGCGGCTCGTCGAACAGCTGGAGAAACGTGCGGTCGACCTGGCGATGATTTCATTGCCGGACGACGGCGCGAACGACGACATCATTCGCCGGGAGCAACTGGTCTGGATCGGCTATCCGGGGCTGGAACCCGGGCATTTCGATCCGCTGCCGCTCGCGTTGTCCGATCGCGACACGCTTGACCACATCGCGGCCTGCGAGGCGCTGGAGCGCGCCGGCCGTCATTACCGCGTCGCCTACGCGAGCAGCAGTCTCGCGGGGCTGATCGCGCTGGTGCGTTCGGGGCAGGCGTTCGCGGTGATGACGCAGACGGCGGTACCGGCCGACCTGGCGATCGTCACCGGCGATCCGCGCCTGCCGCCGTTGCCTGCCGTGGGCATTACGCTGAGGTTCGATCGCAAGCGGCCGTCGCACCTGACGGCGGCGTTCGCCGAGCATATCCGGCTCACGCTGCCGCTGTTGTGATGCGCGCGGCCGCTGCGCCGCGGCGTCACTCGACCGTCGACGAAGCCGACACCCGTGCCGGGTCATGCGCATCCGGTGCCGCCTCCACCCCCGCCTCCACATCACGCACGCGGATCGCCGCCTGCATGCCCGACAGCTTGAGTTCGGTCTCCTGATATTCGTTGACCGGCTCGGAATCGGCGACGATGCCGCAGCCCGCGAACAGCCGGCAGGCCCCGCCGTCGACCAGCGCGGAGCGCAGCGCGACGATGAAGTCGCCGTTGCCGTGCGCGTCGATCCAGCCGACGGGCGCCGCATACCAGCCGCGATCGAATCCTTCATGCGCGCGGATGTGGTCGAGCGCCGCGTCGCGCGGATGGCCGGCCACCGCCGGCGTCGGGTGCAGCGCCGCGATGACCTGCAAGAGCGTCGCGTCCGCGTTCAGCGTCGCGCGGATCGGCGTGCTCAGGTGCTGCAGCCTCGGCAGCCGGTGCAGCGACGGTTCCGGGGGCACGTCGAGCGCGTGCGACAGCGGCGTGAGCGCGGCGCGGATCGCGTCGACGACGAGCGCGTGTTCGAGCCGCTCCTTGGCGGAAGCCATCAGGGCCGCGCCGAGTGCGCGATCGTCGTCGGGCGTGGCGCCGCGCCGGATCGTCCCGGCCAGCGCATGCGTGCGCACGTCGCCGGCCGCGACACGCGCGAGCCGTTCCGGCGTGGCGCCGACGAAGCAGGCGCCTTCACGGCGGACCGCGAACAGGTGCGCGTGCGCGTCGCGCTTGCGCAACCGGCGCAGCAGCGGCGCGATGGCAACGGGCCGCGCGTATTGTTCGAGCACGTCGCGCGCGAGCACGACCTTGCCGAACGCGCCGCCGTGGATCGCGTCCACCGCGCGCCGGACTTCGTGCTGCCATTCGCTCGCCTGCAGCGCCTGCGTGTGCAGCAGATGCGGTGCAGCGTCGTCGCGGGCGGCCGCGAGCGTGCCGAGCGACTCGATGCGCGCGAGACACGCATGCGCGAGCGCGGCAGGATCGTCGTGCGCGGCGACGACGTGCTGGCAGACGGCCCAATGCGCGTCGCCTTCGCGCACGATCAGCAGCGTCGCCACCGTCATGCTGGCGTCGGGAAACGGCGCCCAGTGCGCGCTGCGCGCGCCGCGCGGATCGAACCGGAAGCCGCCGACGGCGCGCGGCGGCTGCGGGCCGGCCGTCACGGCATCGCGAACGAGCGTGCGCCAGCGCGCATCGATCTGCGCGAAGCGCGTGTCGCCGGCGGCGGTCAGTTCGAGCGTGCTGTCCCAGCCGAACAGCGTGACGGATGCATCGCCGGCTTCGTGGAAGAACCACGGCGTGGCCCCGTCGTCCCACGCGGCGATCAGGTCGAAGAAGTCGAGCGGCCGCACCGGCACCGACACCGACGCGAGCGTCGGCGTGCCGGTGTCGGCGGCGCGGCGGGCCGCACGGGCGAACGTGTCGTGCAGCAGCGGGAGGCCGGCGTTCATGCGAGCCCCCGTTGCCGGCGCCAGTGCTGCGTTTGCTGCGCGATGTACCACGCGATCAGGCTGGAGAACAGCGTCTCGACGTAGTCGCCGTCGAGGCCCGCCTGTTCGGCCCAGCGGCGCCGGTCGGGCAGCATCGCGGCCACCCGTTCCGGCGCGGCGATGCTCGCTTCGTCGGGCTTGAAGCGCGATGCGGCCTTCACGTATTGCATGCGCCGGCCGAGCGCGTCGATGATGTCGGCGTCCAGGCGATCGATGGCTTCGCGAATGTCGGGCAGCCCCGTGCAGGCGTCCGGTGTTTTCATGTGTACTCCTTTCCGTAACGAAGGGATTGGTCGATCCGTTCGACCAGATGCGCGATCAGCGCCGGGTACTGGTGCCGCAGGTAGAAGTGGTCGCCGCTGAACGTCTCGATGCGGATCGGGCGCGACGCGACGTCCTGCCACGCGCGCGCTTCGTCGTCGTCGAGCTCGGAATCGGCAAGCGGCAGCATCACGCCGAGCGGCGTGTCGAGCCGCGGCGGCCGGTCGCGGCGATACGTCTCGATCGCACGGTAGTCGTGGCGGATCATCGGCAGGTAGATCGCGCGCATCTCCGGATCGGCGAGCAGCGCGGCGTGCTCGCCGGACAGCCGCGCGACATCGGCCACGAGCGCGTCGTCGGATTGCTGGTGCAGATCGGACAGGCGCTGACGATGCGGCGGCGGCAACGCGGATACGGCCAGGTAAAGCGGTGCCGCGCCGCGCGCCTCGAGCCGCACCGCCACCTCGTACGCGAGCGCCGCGCCGAGGCTGTGCCCGAACAGCACGAGCGGCGCGTGCGCATAGCGTTGCAGCGCGTCGGCGGCGGGGCCGGCGAGGGCGTCGATCGTCGTCAGGCACGGTTCGCCGAAGCGTTCCTCGCGGCCCGGATACTGCAGCGCGAGCAGGTCGACGTCCCATGGCAGCGCGCGGCTCCAGTTGCGAAAGAAATTCGCGGTGCCGCCTGCATGCGGGAAACACACGAGCTGCGCGCGCGGGCACGGCGACAGGCGCAGCTCGCGGATCCAGTTCGAACCGGTCGGTCGCGCGCTCATGCGGCCGCCGCCTGCAACTGGCGGCGCAGCAGGTCGCGCAGCGATTTCTTGCTGGTCTTGCCGATGCCGGTTTCCGGGAAGCGCGGCATGAACTCGATGCGATCGGGAATCTTGAAGGCGGCGAGCCCGCAGTCGCGCAGGTAGCGTTTCAGCACCAGTCTGGACGGCGCGGGTGCGCGTGCGACGACGAATGCGCACGTGCGCTCGCCGAGCAGCGGGTCGGGCATCGCGACCACCGCCGCGTCATGCACTTGCGGGTGCGCGAGCAGCAGGTTCTCCACTTCCTCGGCGGAGACCTTCTCGCCGCCGCGATTGATCTGGTCCTTGTCGCGGCCTTCGACGACGAGGTCGCCGTCGGCGGTGCGCCGCACGCGGTCGCCGCTGCGATAGAAGCCGTCGGCCGTGAACGCGGTTGCATTGTGCTCGGCGAGCCGATAGTAGCCGCGTATCGTGTACGGGCCGCGTACCTGTAGTTCGCCGATCTCGCCGGGTGCGACCGGTTCGCCGGCGTCGTCGACGATACGCACTTCGTCGCCGTCCGACACGGGTCGGCCCTGCGTATGCGCGATCCGTTCGGGCGAATCGTCGAGCCGCGTGCAGCAGATGAGCCCTTCGGCCATCCCGAACACCTGTTGCAGCCGGCAGCCGAGCACGGGCGTCACGCGCGCGGCCGCGTGGTCCATCAACCGCGCGCCGCCGACCTGCAGCACGCGCAGGCTCGACAGGTCGGCCCGGCGTTGCGGCTGTTCGTCGAGCCACAGCAGCGCGAGCGGCGGCACGAGCGCGGTATGCGTGACGCATTCCTGCGCGATCAGCGCGAAGCTCTGTTCGGGCTCGGGCCGCTCGGTCGCGACCACGCGGCCGCCCGCGAGCAGCGCACCGATCGTGCCGGGGCAGCACAGCGTGAAGTTGTGCGCCATCGGCAGCGCGGCGAGGTAGACGGTACCGGCGTCGAATCCGCTCGCGACGCTGCACGCACGCACGTTGTACAGGTATTCGCGGTGGCGGCGCGGGATCAGCTTCGGCGTGCCGGTCGTGCCGCCCGACAGCTGGAAGCATGCGATGTCGTCGGCGCGTGCCGCGCATTCGCGCAGCGGCGGCGCGTCGTACAGCCCGTCGAATGGTGTGAACGCGTGATCGTCGCCGTCCATCACGACGTACTCGAGCGTCGGGCAGTCGGCCTGCAACGCGGCCGCGAGCGGCCGGCAGTCGAACTCGCCGAGTTGTGCCGCGCACAGATACGCGCGCGCGCCGGCGAAGCGGCAGAACGCGCCGATCTCGTAGTGCCGGTGGGCAGGCAGCGCGAGCACCGGCCGCACCCCGAGCTGGAACAGCGCGAAGCAGGTTTCGATGAAGCGTGCGCCGTTCGGCAGATGGACGACGACCGCGTCGCCGCGCGCCAGGCCCAGACGCGCGAGGCCGCCCGCAAGCTGGCGGATGCGCGCCAGCAGGTCGCGATAGCCGAGCCGGCAGGTGCCGTCAACGACCGCGAGCGCGTCGGGCGCGCGCTGCGCTTGCGCGTCGAGCGCCTCGAAGAACGTCGTGTCCTGCCAGTAGCCGGCGTCGCGATAGCGGTGCGCGAAGTCGTCGGGCCAGTCGGGCGCGTCGGCCGGAATGGCCGGCGCCTCGGAGGGAAGGGAAGAGTGCATGCGCTGACCTTGGGTTCCGGCAAGTTGTCAAAAAATGTAAATGAGAGGTATTATCATTTGTAACAAGTGCCGCGATAACGTCGTTTCTTTCGATATCGCGGCAATTTCATTCGATCGGGCGCCTGTCGCGCGGCGCCCGCCCGGCCCGGCCGGAGAATCGGCCGGTTGCCGCCGGCGCGCGCCGGGCCGCGCGTGCCGCCTAACCAACGGACCTCCGATGAGCTCGACCTCCTTCGCTTCGTCACGACGTCACCCGCCGGTGCTCGTGCCCGGCAATCATCCGGGCGTGGTGCACATCGACGCGGGCATGAAACTCATGAGCGGCACGCTGTGCTCGGACAGCCGCGACTGGTACGAGGAGCCGCTCGAAAAAGGGCTGAAGCTCGTCCTCGTGCAGAGCGGGCAGTTGCGCTGCCGCGTGCCGGGCCAGCCCGAGCAGTGCATCAAGGGGCCGGGCCTGTGCGTGATCGCCAACGACGGCGAATTCACGACGCACCAGATCTACGACCGCGACGTGCCGCTGCGCTACACGATCGTGCAACTCGGCCTCGATGCGCTCGACCGCAACCTGAGCCTGTTGCCGGAGAAGATGCTCGCGCCGACGGGCGGCGATCCGCGCATCGTCAGTTGCCCGGCATCGAAGGCGCTGCAGGCGCTCGCGGTACAGATCGCGACGTGCCCGTTCGAGGGCGCGGTGCGCGAGTACTACCTGAAGGCCAAGGCATTCGAACTGACCGCGCTGAGCGCGCAGCTGCTGGCGACGCAGCGACAGTTCGCGCCGGCCGACGTGCGCGTCACGTCGTCGGACGTCGAGCGCGTGTACGCGGCGAGCGACATCCTCACGCGCGAGCTCCAGCAGCCGCCGACGCTCGATGCGCTCGCGGGCCGGGTGGGGATGAATTCGCGCAAGCTGACGGCCGGCTTCCGCAAGGTGTTCGGCACGAGCGTGTATGCGTACCTGCAGGAATACCGGCTGCGGACCGCGCACGCGATGCTGTGCGCGGAGGACGCGAACGTGTCGACCGTGGCGTACCGCGTCGGCTACAGCCCCGCGCATTTCTCGATCGCGTTCCGCAAGCGCTACGGCATTTCGCCGAGCGACATTCGCGCATCGTCGAACGCGATCGACGATGCCGAACTGGAGAGCGCGGCAATCTAAAACAACTGACCGGCCGCCTAAAGCAATCGACCGGGCTCACGGACGTGAATGAGATAGATTCTCATTCACGGGTGGCCGCCGCCGCGCGGATCCGCCATCGAACGACCCATACAAGGCGTGCCCATGAGCCAGACCGCTGTCGATTCAACCATCGATCATTCCGATCCTTCCTGTTTTTCTCCCATTGCCTTTCGCTCGCAGCTCGTCGCGATGATCGCGGCGCTGCTCGACGAGCCCGTCGACGAAATCGCGTCGCTCGACGATGACGAGGACCTGCTGAGCTGCGGCCTCGATTCGATCCGGCTGATGTATCTGCAGACGCGCGTGAACCGGCTCGGCTACGCGCTGACGTTCGATGCGCTCGCGCGTACGCCGACGCTCGGCGCGTGGGCCGAGCTGCTCGCGAATGCGCCGCGCGGCGCATCCGCGGCGCCCGACGTCGAAGCCGCCGAGGGGGGCGATGTCGACGTGCATGCGCCGTTCGACTTGTCCGCGGTGCAGCAGGCGTACTGGCTCGGCCGCGGCGACGGTGAAGTGCTCGGCAACGTGAGCTGCCACGCATTCCTCGAGTTTCGCAGCCGCGCGATCGATCCCGTTCGTCTCGACGCGGCGTGCCGACTCGTGCGCGAACGCCATCCGATGCTGCGTGCGCGCTTTGCCGGCGGCCGCCAGCAGATCGTCGCGGCACCGGAGGCGCCGGTGTTCGCGCATGCGGACTGGCGCGACCGGACGCCCGCCGAAGCGGAAACCGAATGGGAGTCGCTGCGCGCGTCCCGGTCGCACGAATGTCTCAACGTCGAGCACGCGCAGGTCTTCGTGATGGGCCTCGCGCAGATGCCCGGCGGCGAGGATCGCGTGTGGCTGAGCGTCGACCTGCTCGCGGCCGACGTGGACAGCGTGCGGCTGCTGATGCAGGAGATCGGTGCCGCGTATGCCGAGCCGTCGGCGTTGCCCGACGCGCCGTCGACGTGGTTCCCGACCTGGCTCGCGCGTCGCGCGGCCGATACGCGCGATGCGCGGGCCGCGGCGCGCGACGCATGGCAGGCGCGGCTCGCGACACTGCCGGAAGGGCCGGCGCTGCCGCTCGCCCGTGCGCCGGAAACGATCCGCGCGCCGCGTTTCAGCCGCGTCACGCATACGCTGAGCACGGCCGAACTGACGCGCCTGCAGGCGCGGGCCGCGCAGCATGGCGTCACGCTGTCGTCGGTGTTCGGTGCGGCGTTCGCCGCGGTGCTCGCGCGCTGGAGCGGCCGGCAGGCGTTCCTGCTCAACGTGCCGCTGTTCGACCGGCACGGCGATGCGCCCGATCTCGGCCGCGTGATCGCCGATTTCACGACGCTGCTGCTCGTCGAATGCGACATGCGCGCCGACGCGAGCGCGGCCGACACGGTACGCGCGTTCCAGCAGCGGCTGCACGGCGCGATCGCGCAGGCTGCGTATCCGGCGCTCGACGTGCTGCGCGATGCACGCAGGCAGGGCGCGCCGCGCGCGGCGCCCGTCGTGTTCTCGTGCAATCTCGGCGACGCGCCGTTCGTGCCCGACGCATTCGCGCGCGTGTTCGGCGATCTGCACGACATGATTTCGCAGACGCCGCAGGTGTGGCTCGATCACCAGCTCTATCGCGTGCCGGACGGCGCGTTGCTCGCATGGGACAGCGTCGACGGCCTGTTTCCCGACGGGATGGTCGATGCGATGTTCGGCGCGTATGTCGCGCTCGTGCAGGCGCTGTGCGATCGCGACTGGCGGCTGCCGATCGCGGTCGAGCTGCCGTCCGCGCAGCGACGCGTGCGCGATGCGCTCAACGCGGTGCCCGCTCCCGCGCGGCCGCGCACGCTGCATGCCGACTTCTTTGCATCGGCCGCGCGCGAGCCGGCGGCCGTCGCATTGCGGTGCGCCGAGCGCGTGGTGACGCGCGGCGAACTGGCCGCGCAGGCGCTGGCGATCGCGGGTGGCCTGCGTGCCGCCGGCATCGGTCACGGCGATGCCGTCGAGATCAGTCTGCCGCGCGGGCCGGAACAGGTGGCCGCGGTGTTCGGCGTACTGGCCGCCGGCGCGTGCTACGTGCCGCTCGACATTGCGCAGCCGGCCGCGCGCAAGACGCTGATCGAACGCGCGGCCGGCGTGAAGGCCGCGATCGGCGACACGGCGCACGCGGATGCGCCGCTGCCGCGCTTCGATGTTGCGTCGCTGATGAAACATGCGCCGCTGGCCGCGCCGCTCGCGGTGGCGCCGCAGGCCACCGCGTACGTGATCTACACGTCCGGTTCGACGGGCGTGCCGAAGGGTGTCGAGATGACGCACGCGGCGGCGCTCAACACGATCGACGCGATCGATGCACTTCTCGGCGTACATGCGCACGACCGGCTGCTCGCGGTATCGGCGCTCGATTTCGACCTGTCGGTGTACGACCTGTTCGGCGTGCTCGGTGCCGGCGCCGAGCTCGTGCTGCCGACCCAGGACGACGCGCGCGACGCGGCGCGCTGGATCGACCTGATCGCGCAGCATCGCGTGACGCTGTGGAATTCGGCGCCCGCGCTGCTCGAAATGGCGCTGGCGGTGCCCGCCGCGGCCGACGCATGCCGCAGCGTGCGCGCGGCGCTGCTGTCCGGCGACTGGATCGCGCTCGACCTGCCGGCGCGCCTGCGCGAACGATGCGGCGACGCATGTGCGTTCCATGCGCTCGGCGGCGCGACCGAGGCCGGCATCTGGTCGAACGTGCAGACGGTGCGCGACGTGCCGCCGCACTGGCGTTCGATTCCGTATGGCCGGCCGTTGCCGGGGCAGGCCTATCGCGTCGTCGATGCCGACGGCCGGGATGTGCCGGATTACGTGCCGGGCGAACTGTTGATCGGCGGCGACAGTCTCGCGCGCGGCTACCGGAACGATCCCGAGCTGACCGCGCAGCGCTTCGTGCAGCACGCGTCGGGCCGCTGGTATCGCACGGGCGACCGTGGCCGCTACTGGCCCGACGGTACGCTCGAATTCCTGGGGCGCGAGGATCGCCAGGTGAAGGTGCGCGGGCACCGGATCGAACTGGGCGAGATCGAGGCCGCGCTGGCCGCGCATCCGCAGATCGACGGTGCGTGCGCGAGCGTCGTGAATGGCGAAGTTGCGCGCATCGTCGCCGCGTTCGTGCCGGCCGATTGCGGTGCCGCTTGCGGTGCCGATGCCGCGCCGTCGTCGCTCGCGGAGACCGACCTGGCCGATACGGATCAGGCGGAAGCGGCCGTTGCGCGCGCCGTCGCCGATCGGCTGCTCGATGGCGGCGCGGGCCTGCTGTCGTCGTTGCGTGCGCACCGGCACGCGAAAGGCGATGCGTCGATCCCCATCGACGGTGCGCTCGATCGACTCGACTGGTATGCAACCGATCTCGACGATCTGACGGCGTCGCTGCGCGCGCTCGCAGCCGATCCGGATACCGCCGCGCAGCGCGTGCCGCTGGACCCGTGCGTGGCACCGCTTGCGTTCGCGACGCGTTTGCCGGACGGCGCCCGCGCGCTGCGCGAGTTTGCCGGCGCGCTGGAGGCACAGGCCGCTGCACGCACGGGTGTGCTGCGGGTCGCGGTGGTCGACGCCCGCGCCGGGCAATGGTTCGAAGCGGGCCTCGGCGTGCTCGACGACCCACGTTTCGACGTGACGCTGTTCGACGTGTCGCCGGGGCTGCTGCACACCGCACAGGCACGCTTCACCCTTACGAGGCCCGCGCTTCAGACGATGCAGGACGGCTTGTTGCCCGCGCGGCATCTCGGCGAATTCGATTGCGTGATCAGTTTCGCGGCCGCGCATCTGCGCGACGATCCGCGCGATACGTTCCGGATCGCGGCAGCGTTGCTGGCGCAGGACGGCCGTTTGCTGTTCGCCGACGTGCTGCGCGACTCGCCGCTGCGTGAACTCGTCGCGAGCGTGGCGGGTGATGCGTCGTTGCCTCGGCCGTTCACGCCCGATGCGATCGCCGCCGCCGCGCATGCGTGCGGTTTTGCGCTCGACTCCCGAAGCTGGCGTTCGACCGCATTCGCGTGCATCGACGCGCGCCGTACCGGCGAACCGGCCGCGCAAGCGGCGCTGGCCGACTGGCTGCGTGATCGCTTGCCCGACGCGATGCGCCCCGATGCGCTGTGGTGCATCGCGCGCTGGCCGCTCAACGCGAACGGCAAGATCGACCGGCGGGCGGTGGGCGAGGCGCTCGCGCGCGCGCTCGGCGACGCACCGGCCGCCCACGATGCATTCGTGCCGGCCGACGAACGGCAGGCGACGCTGCTCGCGTGCTGGGAGCACGCGCTCGGCCGCCCGGCGAACGCGCGCGATGCGACGTTCTTCGCGCTCGGCGGCGACAGCCTGCTCGCGACGCGCCTGCTCGCGCAACTGCGCGAGCGGCTCGGCGTGCGGGTCGGGATGGCGGCGTTCTACAGGCAGCCGACGCTCGCGGGTCTCGCCGCGCAGCTCGACGAGGCCGCACTGGCCGCGCCGGCCCTGCAAGCCTCGCAGGCCGCCGGCGACACGCCGGTTGCGACGATCGAGGAGGGCGTGCTGTGAGCTTCGATGACGTGCTCGATCTTTGCCGCGAACGCCAGATCGAACTGTGGTGCGACGACGGCGGCCAGTTGCGCTATCGCGCGCCGGCCGGCGCGCTCGATGCGGACCTGGCCGCGCGCATCAAGGCCGAACGCGACGCGTTCGTCCGCTTCCTGCAGGACGGCGCATGGCGCTGCGATCCGGTGCGCCGGCACGAGCGGTTCGCACTGACGCCGGTGCAGGCCGCGTACGTGCTCGGCCGCCACGAGTCGTTCGAGTTCGGCGGCAATGCGTGCCATCTGTACGTCGAATACGGCGAGCCCGCGAATCTCGACTGCGTGCGCTTCGAGGCGGCGTGGAACGCGTGCGTCGCGCGGCATCCGATGCTGCGCGCGATCGTCGAGGACAACGCATGGCAACGCGTGCTGCCCGACGTGCCGTGGCAGCCGCTCACGGTGCACGACCTGCGCGATGCCGATGCGAACGCGTTCGACGCCCACGTGAAGCGCGTGCGCGAGCGTCTCGACCATGCGGTGCACGCGCTCGACCGCTGGCCGGTGCTGCAGCCGGAAGTGAGTCTCGGGCCGGACGGTGCGGTGCTGCACCTGTCGGTCGATTTCACGCTGATCGATTATGCGAGCCTGCAATTGCTGCTCGCCGAATGGCGGCGCCGCTACGACGACCCGCAGTGGCAGCCCGAGCCGCTCGACGCGACGTTCCGCGACTACGTCGTCAATGAAGCCCATGCCGGCACGCGCGCGGATCATGCACGCGACAAGGCGTGGTGGCTTGCGCGCATCGACGATCTGCCGCCGCGCCCCGATCTGCCGGTGGTGCCCGCGATGCCGTCCGGCGCACGGCCGCGCTTCACGCACCGGCATGCGCGGCTCGATCGTGCGCAATGGGCCGCGCTGAGCGGCCACGCGAGCCGCTTCGGCTTGAGCGCGGCGAGTGTCGCGCTGGCTGCGTTCGCCGAAGTCGTCGGCCGCTGGAGCCAGTCGCCCGCGTTCTGCCTGAACCTGACGGTGCTGAACCGGCCGCCCGTGCATCCGCGCATCGACGCGGTGCTCGGCGATTTCACCGCGCTGAGTCTGCTCGCGGTCGACGCGACGCACGGGCGCGATTTCGTCGAGCGTGCCCGCACGATCGGCGCGCGGATGTTCGACGACCTCGACCATCGTGCGTTTACCGGTGTCGACGTGATGCGCGAACTCGCGCGACGGCGCGGCAAGGATGCGGCGCTGATGCCGGTGGTGTTCACGAGCGGCATCGGCAGTGTCGGCCGGCTGCTCGGCGAGCACGCGGCCCGCGCCGAGCCGCCGCGCTACATGATCAGCCAGACGCCGCAGGTGTGGCTCGACTGCCAGGTGACCGATCAGTTCGGTGGGCTGGAAATCGGCTGGGACGTGCGTGACGACCTGTTTCCGGACGGGATGCCCGCGGCGATGTTCGACGCGTACGTCGCCCTGCTGGGCCGGCTCGCCGCCGACGCGGCGTGGTGGTCGCGCGCGGGCGACATCGTGCTGCCGTCCGCTGCGCCCGCCGCCGGGATCCATCCGGATGCGGATACGCACATCGCGGCCGGCTTTGCCGCGCAGGCGTTGCGTACGCCCGATGCGCCGGTGGTGATCGATGCGCAGGGGGCGCGCACGTATCGCGACGTCGCGCAGCACGCGGCGGCGCTGCGGTCGGCGCTCGAGCAGGCCGGCGTCGCCGCGGGCGATACCGTCGCGGTGCTGATGCCGAAGTGCGCGCACCAGCTCGTGGCCGTGCTCGCGATCGTCCAGGCGGGCGCCGCGTACGTGCCGGTCGACAGCCGCCAGCCGGCGCTGCGGCAACAGGCGATCCTGCGCAATGCGCGGGTGCGTGCGGTCGTCAGTGTGCAGGCGCTCGGGTTCGAACACGACGGGTGCGTGCGCATCGATGTCGATGCAGTGCCGGTCGATCCGCAATGGCCGCCGCGCGCCGCGCGCGACATTCCCGGCGACGCACTCGCATACGTGATCTATACGTCGGGCTCCACCGGCGAGCCCAAGGGCGTGATGCTGAGCCACGCGGCCGTGTGCAACACGCTGGCCGACATCAGCGCGCGCCATGAAGTCGGCGACGGCGACGTGGTGCTCGGCCTGGCCGAATTGAGCTTCGACCTGTCCGTCTACGACTTCTTCGGCGCGACCGCGCGCGGCGCGTGCATCGTGCTGCCCGATCCGGCACGCGGCAACGATCCGTCGCATTGGGCCGCGCTGATGGCGCGCCATCGCGTGACGCTGTGGAATTCGGTTCCCGCGCAAGGGCAGATGCTGATCGATTACGTCGAAAGCGAACCGGCGCTCGATGTGCCGGGCCCGCGCCGCGTGCTGTGGTCGGGTGACTGGATTCCGGTGACGCTGCCCACCCGCTGGTGGCGGCGCTGGCCCGACAGCGCGCTGTTCAGCCTCGGCGGCGCGACCGAGGCGTCGATCTGGTCGATCGAGCATCCGATCCGTCCGGCGGACACGCAGCTGGCCAGCATTCCCTACGGCCGCGCGCTGACCGGGCAGACGATGGAGGTGCTCGACGCGCTCGGCCGGCCATGCCCGCCGGGCGTGCGCGGCGAGATCCATATCGGCGGCGTCGGGCTGGCGACGGGTTACGCGAACGATCCCGTGCGAACGGCCGAACGCTTCATCCGTCATGGCGACGGGCGGCGACTCTATCGCACCGGCGATCTCGGCCGCGTGCGCGCCGACGGTTCGCTCGAATTCCTCGGGCGGCAGGACGATCAGGTGAAGATCCGCGGCTACCGGATCGAGCTGGCCGAGATCGACGCGGCGCTGACCGCGCATCCGCTCGTCGGCGCGGCAGCGACGATCGTGCTCGGCGACGGCACGGAGCGCCGGCTCGCGAGCTTCGTCTCGCTGCACGGCGCTGAGCCGCCGCAGCAGGACGACGCGCTGCACGAGATCGCGGCGCACGTGCGCACGGCGTTCGACGCCGCGCGCTGGCCCGCGCATGCGGACGTGGCGCGGTCGGTTGCCCGGCTCGAAGCGGCCTGCGTTGCATCGCTGGCAGCGTGGATCGTGCCGGCAGGGGCGCTGACCGAGGAGCAGGCGACGGACTTCGCGACGTTGTGCGAACGGTTGCGCGTGCCGGCGGCGCGACAGCATCTGCTGCGTCACTGGCTGGCGATGCTCGACCGGCACGGCGTGCTGCACGCGGATGCCGAACGCGGCTGGCGCAGGCGGCCCGATGCCGGCCATGCCGATGCGCATGCCTGCTGGGACGCATTTGCGCAGGATGCGTCGCCCGATCTGTGGCCGGCCGTCCTCGTCGACTACTTCCGCGACAGCGCGGGATGCATCGACGTGCAGGTGGACGGCACCGTGTCGCCCGCCGGTCTGATGTTCCCGGAAGGCGCGTCGCATATCGCCGACGCGATGTACAGCGACGGCGAACATGCGCGGGCCCTGCATGACGGAATGGCACAGGCGGTGCGTGCGATCGTCGCGCGCGAGCCGCAGCGCCCGTGGCGCATCCTCGAGATCGGCGCGGGCACGGCCGCGGCGACGCGGGCGATCGTCGACGCGCTCGCGCCGCTGGTCGAAGCGGGCGCGCGAATCGACTACCTGTTCAGCGACGTGTCGAGCTATTTCCTCGCGGCGGCACGCGAGCGCTTCGCCGCGTATCCGTGGATGCGGTTCGAGCGGTTCGACATGAACGCGGCGCTCGACGCGCAGGGTATTGCGCCGCATTCGATCGACATCACGATCAGCTCCGGCGCGCTGAACAATGCACGCGACACGGTCGCGCTGGTCGCCGGATTGCGTGCGCTGTCGGCGGCCGATGCGTGGTGGGTGATCCAGGAACTGACGACCGAGCATCCGGAGATCAGCATCAGCCAGGGGTTGATGATGGAAACGCCGCACGACGCGCGCGTCGAATCGGCGCGTCTGTTCGTGCCGCGCGCGCAGTGGCTCGAATGGCTGCAAGAGGCGGGCGGCGATCGCGCACTCGGCTGCGTGGCACCCGGCACGCCGCTCGACGCACTCGGCTACGACATCCTGCTCGCGCACGTGAAGCGCGGCGCGGCGCGCATCGCGCCGGACGCGCTGCTGGCATGCGTCGCGGAGCGCGTGCCGGGCTACATGGTGCCGTCGCAATTGCGCGTGCTCGACCGCCTGCCCGTGACCGCGAACGGCAAGATCGATCGCCGCACGCTGGCCGGCATCGCCGACATCCGCGAACCGGAGCCGGCGGCCGCCCGGCCGGCTCACGCGCAGGCCGCCGCCGATCCGCTGCTGGCACGGCTGATCGGCTTGTGGGAAGCCGTGCTCGATACGCGCAACGTCACGCCCGATCAGGACTTCTTCGCCGCGGGCGGCGATTCGCTGCTGATCGCGCAACTCGTGTCGCGGCTGCGCGGCGAGGAACCGCTCGCGCACGCGCATCCGTTCGACCGGTTGTTGCGCTGGGTGCTCGCGCAACCGACGCCCGCCGCGTTCGCGCAATGCCTGCGCGACGCGGATGCGCAGCCGTCGGACAGCGCATCGCCGGTTGCGCCGGCCGCTCCGCGCAGCGCGCACGTTTCGGCGGTCGTCCATGCACCGGCGCCGCGCGTGCGCGCCGGCGTGCGGCCGATCCCGCTCGCGCCCGGCGACGGCGTGCCGCGCGTGATCGTGCACGAAGGGCTCGGCACCGTGCATGCATATCGTCCGATCGTGCCGGCGCTCGCGCGGCTCGGCCCGGTGCTCGGCTTCGCGGTGCGCGACGCGCAGGACTATCTCGACCTGCCGGCGCGCCACCTGAACGCGACGCTCGGCCGGCGTTATGCGGATGCGCTGTGGCGCACCGGCGTGCGCGAGGTCGACGTGCTCGGCTACTGCTCGGGCGGGCTGGTCGCGCTCGAAATGGCGAAGTCGCTGGTGCAGCTCGGCGTCGGGGTGCGCACGCTCGACATCGTGTCGAGCTACCGGATTCCGTACCTGATCGAAGACGAGCGGCTCGTGCTGTTCAACTTCGCGGCGACGCTCGGGCTGCCGCTCGACGCGCTCGGTTTTCCGGAGACGTATGTGCTGGCCGACGCACTCGCCGACGCATTGAAGGCCGACCCCGCGCGTCTCGCGCCCGGCAGCCTGCAGGCCCAGCTGGAGATTTTCGGCGACCGCTGCGAGCCGCTCGACACGTTGCGCCGCCGCGTGCTGCGCGCGGCCGCCGGATTGTCGATGCAGGACGAGGTCGCGCACCCGCTGCTCGACGAGCGCGAACGGCTGTACCGGCTCTTCATGCATTCGGTGCAGGCGAGCCACTGGGCGGGCGACGCGCCGTACGCGGGTGCGCTGCGGCTGTTCGTGCCGGAGCGCTGCAACCCGCTGATTCCGCAGCAGCGCGCGGCGCTCACCGAATACTGGACGGCGCAGGCGCTCGGCGGCATCACGTCCGTCGACATCCCCGGCGGTCATTTCGACTGCCTGGACGCCGCGTTCATCGACACCCGCCTGAAGGAGGCGCAATGAAGGCTCATCCGCTGCCGGTCGTCGTGGCCGGCTCCCGCTTCGGCCAGTTCTATGCGGCGGGCCTCGCCGCGTCCGGCACGTATCGCGTCGCAGGCATCCTGGGGCAAGGCAGCGCGCGTACCGCTGCGCTGGCCGCGCGCGTCGGCGCGCCCGTGTTCGACCGTCCGGAAGCGTTGCCCGACGACGTGCGCGCTGCGTGCGTCGCAGTCGGCGGCGCGGCGCGCGGCGCCGACGGGGCCGCGCTCGCGTGCCGGCTGCTCGAGCGCGGGATCGACGTCGTGATCGAGCATCCGCTGCTGCCCGACGAATGGGACCGCGTGCTGCGCACCGCGTCGCGTCACGGCCGGCGCTGCCTGCTCAACAGTTTCTATCCGAACCTGCCGGTCGTCTCCCGCTTCATCGCCGTCGCGCGACGGCTGCGTGAAACGAGCGCGCCCGTGCATGCAGATGTCGTGTGCTCGGTGCAGGCCAGTTACGCGGCGCTCGACGTGCTCGCCGCGGCGCTGCAGGGTGTGGGCCCGTGGTCGGTCGAGCCGGTCGGGCCGGCACTGTCGTCGATGCGCGAATGCGCGATGGTGCTCGCCGAAACGCCGGTCTCGCTGCGCGTGCATAACGAGATGGCGGCGGCCGACGACGGCCGGATGAGCATGCTGTTCAGCATCACGCTGACGACGGACGCCGGCACGTGGACGCTCGCGTCGCCGCATGGCCCGCTGTGGTGGGCGCCCGCGCTGCGCGAACCGGCGACGGACGACGACGGGCTGTTCCCGATCTTCGGCGACGCGGCGGGCGACGACATGCCGAGCATCCAGATCTGCGACGATGCGCGCGATACGTGGGGCGCGATTCATGCCCGCAGCTGGCCGCAGGCGGCCGTGCGCGCGGTCGATCGGCTCGTGTCGGGCGAAGGGCTGCACGCGTGCAACCAGCGCAGCATCGACGTGACGCGCGTCTGGCAGCAATTGACGATGCAGCTCGGTTTTCCGGAGCAGCCGCCGGGCGACGCGTGCGCGGCCACGCTCGGCATGCTGCTGGAGCGTGCCGCATGAAGGGGCCGTTGCTTTCGATGTTGCGGCCGTTCGCGGCGCCGCTTGCGGCGGCGGTCGTGCTGCAGGCGCTGGCGGGTGTCGCGTCGCTCGTGCCGTGGCTCGCGCTCGGCCGTATCGCCGACGCATGGCGCGCGACGGCACAGCTCGACGCGACGGCGCGCGGCTGGCTCGTCGCGGCCGTGGTGGCCGGCGTGTGCTGGCTGGGCGGCCAGACGGTCGCGCTGCACCTGACCCACCGTGTCGACGCCGATCTCGCCGACCGCTTGCGCAGGCGGCTCGCCGATCATCTGCAACGCTTGCCGCTCGGCTGGTTCGCGCGCGCGGGCAGCGACCGTGTCGCGCGTCACGTCGACCAGGACGTGCGCGCACTGCACCAGCTCGTCGCGCACGCGCCGGCCGACGTCACGCAACTCGTCGTCGTGCCGTGCGCGGCGCTGGCGTGCCTGCTTTACCTGAATCCCGGGCTGCTCGCCTTTGCGCTGGTCCCGCTCGTCGCGGGCGCCGCGCTGTTCCGCTGGATGCGCTCGGCGCGGTTCGTACCGGCCGTCGCGGCGCGCAACGCGGCACTCGAACAGCTGATGGGCGATTACGCGCAGCTCGCGCAGAACCCGGCGCTCGTGCGGCAGTATCCGGGCGCCGGCATCGAGGCGGCCGCGCTCGCGTCGACCGGGCGCTTCGACCAGGCGTTTTCGGCGTGGGTCGGCCGCGTCGGCGGGCCCGGTGCCTGCACGCAGGTGCTGCTCGGCACGCCGTTCCTGCTCGCGTGGGTCGTGTTCGGCGCGACTTGGCTCACGGCCGGCCGCCTGCCGGTCGGCGAACTGTGTGCGTTCGCGCTGCTGATCTGGGCGGTTGCCGCGCCGGTGCGGGCGCTCGGCCACGGTGCCGACGCGTTGCGTGAGGCGCGCGCGGCCGCTGCGCGCCTCGATGCGTTGCTCGCGCAGCCGGGCCTGCCCGAGCCGGCCGATGGCGCGGCGCAGGTGCCGCGCGATGCGTCGATCGAGCTGCGTGGCGTGAGCGTCGACATCGACGGCACGCCGATCCTGCGCGACATCGACGCGACGGTCGCGGCGGGCACGACCACCGCGATCGTCGGGCCGTCGGGTGCGGGCAAGAGCACGCTGCTGATGCTGCTCGCGCGCTTCATGGATCCCGACCGCGGCACGGTGCGGCTCGGCGGCGCCGACCTGCGGCTGCTCGCGCCGGATACGCGGCGCGAGCAGGTGGCGATGGTGTTCCAGCAGGCCGCCGCGCTCGACGTGTCGATCGCCGCGAACATCGCGCTTTACCGGCCCGATGCCGATCACGACGCGATTCGTGCGGCCGCGCGCGCGGCCTGTCTCGACGAACGCATCGAAGCGTTGCCGGGCGGTTACGGCTGCGTGTGCGGGCGCGACGTGCGGCTGTCCGGCGGCGAGCTGCAGCGGCTGGCGATTGCGCGTGCGCTGCTGTCGACGGCGCCGCTGTTGCTGCTCGACGAACCGGCGTCGGCACTCGATCCACAAACCGCGCGTGCATTGCGCAATGCGCTGCGCGGCGACGCGCGCACGCGCGTGATCGTCAGCCACGATCTCGACGCGATCCGGCAGGCGGACCAGATTCTCGTGATGGATCGCGGCCGCATCGTCGAGCGCGGCACGCATGCGGCGCTGCTGGCCGCGTGCGGGCTGTATGCGCGGCTGTGGCGCGAACGCGGTGCCGCGGACGGGGAGGCCGCATGATGATGAAATCGCTCAAACGTTTGCAGTGCCTGCCATCCGGCACACGCCGCGCGCTGTGGCGCGGGGTCGGCTGGGCGATGGCGGCCGCGTTGCTCGACGGCGCTTGCGGATTGCTGCTCGTGCCGTTGATCCGCGCGTGGTTCGCCGGCGCGCAGGCAGCCGTGTTGCACTGGACGATCGCGCTCGGTGCGCTGACCCTGTGCCACGCATTCGTGCTGTACGTCGCGCAGCGCGGCGGCTATCGCGCGGGCGGCGCGCTCGCGGCCGGTCTCGTGGAACGCCTCGTGCGGCACCTGCCGCGCATCGCGTCGTGGCAGACCGTGCGCGACAGTCATCCGGCCGGGCTGCTGCGCGGGCCGGTCATGCAGGCGATGGGGATTCCGGCGCACCTGCTCGGGCCGCTGATCGGCGCGGTCGTGACGCCGCTTGCGGTCGTCGCCGGGCTCGCGTGGATCGACTGGCGCATCGCGCTGTGCCTCGCGGCAGCCGCCGTGTTGCTGTTCGCGCTGCTCGAGCGCGGCGGCACGCGCACCCTTGCGTTCGAGCAGGCGCGCGCGTCCGGCGATCGCGACATGGCCGTGCAGCTTCAGACCTTCGCCGCGCATCAGGGGCTGCTGCGCTTCGCGGGCCGGGAAGGCGACGCGCGCGCGGCGCTGATGCACGCGTTCGACGCGCAGCATCGCCGCACGCGCGCGCTGATGCGCCGCTCGCTGCCGATCGAACTCGGCTTCGCGGGCGCGGTGCAGGGCGTGTTCGTCGCGATGCTGGCCGGCGGCGCATGGGCCGTCTCGGCGGGCCGGCTCGATGCCGCGACGGCCGTGGCGGTGCTCGTGCTGCTCGTGCGTTTCATCGAACCGCTCGCGCAGCTCACGCAGCTCGACCAGGCGCTGCGCAGCGCCTGGCGCGCACTCGACACCGTGCTCGCGGTGCTGCATGCGCCGCGTTTCGACAGCCCCGACCGTGGCACGCCGGTACACGACGCGAGTGTCGACGCGGTGCGCGTCGGCTACCGTTCGCCCGCCGGCGCGACGCTGCTGGATGGCGTCGACCTGCATTGCCCGGCGGGCGGCTTCGTCGCGATCGTCGGCCCCACGGGCGCCGGCAAGAGCACGCTGCTCGGCCTGCTCGCGCGGCTCGACGATCCGGGCGCCGGGCGCGTGCTGCTCGGCCGTGCCGATGTGCGGCACCTGAGCGAGGCGACGCTCGCGGCGACGCGCAACCTCGTGTTCCAGGACAACGGGCTGTTTCGCGGCAGCCTCGCGTGGAACGTGCGGATGGGCCGCCCGGATGCGACCGATGCCGAACTGCGCGACGCGCTTGACGCGGTCGGCCTGCTGCATGACGCCGAGCGCTTGCCGGACGGGCTCGAATCCGACGTGGGGCCCGGCGGCCAGTTGCTGTCGGGCGGGCAGCGCCAGCGGGCGTGCCTGGCGCGCGCGCTGCTGTCGCGTGCGCCGGTGCTGATGTTCGACGAGCCGACCGCGAGCCTCGACGAATCGAGTGCGCGGCGCGTGCGCGACAGCCTCGTCGCGCTGCGCGGGCAGCGCACGCGCATCGTCGTCACGCACCAGCCGGCGCTCGCGGCGGCCGCCGACACGATCGTCGTGCTCGACGCGGGCCGCGTGCGGGCGACCGGCACGCACGCGCAGCTCGTCCAGGCCGACGCGTGGTACGCGACTTTCGCCCGCGCCGGGCAACTGCCCGACAGCCTCGCACCGGCCGAAACGATCGCGGAAGCCCGGCCGGCCGAATCCGAACACTGACGTGAACAATGCGGGCCGGCGTGCCCGGAATCGATAGGAAAAGCCCCTCGATCGAAAAATGGCCTGCCGGTTCTATTTGATAATGAGAATGATTATCAAATACGGGGGCGTGAATGCGGTACGAGGTGCTGGAACCTGGGAGATCGATGACGAAGGGCGCGCGCGTCGCCCGTTTGGGGCGAGGGCGCTGGCGCCCGTCGCTGTATCTCGGCCTGCTGATCGCCGCGCATCCGGCGGCGGCGTTCGCCGATGCGGCGCCGGCGGCCGGCGCGGAAGTCCGGAAGGAGGAAACGACCGCCGTGAAGCCTGCCGCGGGCGAGCTGAAGGCGATTTCCGTGACCGGGTCGCGCGGCGTGGCCGACGATCCGGCCGTGGCGACGGTCGGCAAGATGCCGCTGGCGTTGCGGGAGATTCCGCAGTCGGTCAGCGTGACGACGCGCGAACGGATCGACCAGCAGAACCTGTATTCGCTCGACGAGGTGATGCAGCAATCGGCGGGCGTGACCGTGCAGCCGTACGTGCTGCTCACCACCGCGTATTTCGTGCGCGGCTTCAAGGTCGATTCGTTCGAATTCGACGGCGTGCCGGTGGTGATCGGCGACATGGCGAGCGCGCCGCAGGACATCTCCGTGTACGAACGCGTGGAGATCCTGCGCGGCGCGAACGGCCTGCTGCACGGCTCGGGCAACCCGGCCGCGACGGTCAACCTCGTGCGCAAGCGGCCGCAGTACCAGTTTTCCGCGAACGCGAGCGTGAGCGTCGGCAGCTGGGACCGCTACCGAGCGGAAGCCGACATCGGCGGCCCGCTCAATGCGGCCGGCACCGTGCGCAGCCGGCTCGTCGCCGCATACGAGGATCGTCATTTCTTCTACGACCACGCGAAACAGGACACGCGCTCGATCTACGGCATCACGGAAGTCGACGTGACGCGCGACACGCTGCTCACGTTCGGCGCGCAGTACCAGACGACGCGCTCGGTGCCCGACATGTCCGGCGTGCCGATGGCGCGCGACGGGTCGAGCCTCGGCCTGTCGCGCTCGACGTTCCTCGACACCGCGTGGGGCCACTTCGACTGGGACACGACGCGCGCGTTCGCGTCGGTCGAGCAGAAGCTCGGCGCCGGCTGGAAGGCGAAGGTCAGCGGCGAATACCAGAGCGTGCGCTCCGACCTGAAATACGCGGGCTCGTACGGCGCGATCGATCCGGCGACCGGTGCGGGCGGCGTGCTGACGGGCGGCGCGTACCGGTTCAGCAGCTACAGCCGCAGCATCGATGCGAACGTGCAGGGGCCGGTGCATGCGTTCGGGCTGACGCACGACCTGCTGTTCGGCGTGACCTACGCGAACAGCAGCAGCGGGCAGATGTCGGCGCAGCTGCTCGGCAACGTGGCCGGCATGCCGGTGAACGTCTACCGCTGGAACCCGAGCAGCGTGCCCGAGCCGGGCGTCGGCCCGTACCAGCAGTCGCAGCAGAACGACGTGTCGCAGAAGGGCGTGTATGGCCTCGGCCGCATCAAGCTCGCGGAACCCGTCACGCTCGTGCTCGGCGGCCGGATGAGCTGGTGGAACCAGGACAGTCTCGGCGCGCACTACAACACCGGCCACCAGTTCACGCCGTACGGCGGGCTGATCTGGGATTTCGCGCGCGACTGGTCGTGGTACGCGAGCTATGCGGAAGTGTTTCAGCCGCAAACCAAGTCGATGTGGGGCGGCGGCATCCTGACGCCGGTGAAGGGGCGCACCTACGAGACGGGCGTGAAGGGCGAACTGGCGGGCGGCAAGCTGAACGTGTCGCTCGCGGCGTTCCGCATCGATCTCGACAACAATCCGCAGGTCGATCTCGCGCATCCGTGCGCGGGGCCGAACTGCTACTACGTGAACGGCGGCAGCGTGCGCAGCCAGGGCTTCGAGTTCGAGGCGAACGGCCGCATCACGCCGTGGTGGAGCGTGTGGGCGAGCTATACGTACGACACGATGCGCTATGCGGACAACCTCGCGAACGCGGGCACGTTCGCGCCGCTGCTGAACCC
Organism: Burkholderia sp. ZZQ-2; assembly: GCF_050768715.1. Classification (NCBI taxonomy): domain Bacteria; kingdom Pseudomonadati; phylum Pseudomonadota; class Betaproteobacteria; order Burkholderiales; family Burkholderiaceae; genus Burkholderia; species Burkholderia sp. ZZQ-2. The sequence goes on from NZ_LDVA01000260.1 coordinate 94,735, forward strand.
GCGCCACCTGTTCCGGCTGTGGACCAACTACGACCTGCCGTGGCAGGAACGGCGCTGGAGCGTCGGCGGCGGCGTGCAGGTGCAGAGCAATTACTCGGCGCAGGCGAACGGCGTCACGATGAGCCAGGGCGGCTACGCGCTCGCCAGCGTGCGGCTCGGCTATCGCTACGACAAGCACTGGAGCGCGGCCGTCAACGTGAACAACCTGTTCGACCGCAAGTACTACCTGAGCCTGAGCCAGCCGGGCTGGAACAACCGCTACGGGGAGCCGCGCAACGTGATGCTGACCGTGCGCGGGCAGTTCTGATGGCGGGCGGCTGGGGGACGCGGGCGGCGCTCGCGATCGCAGGCGTGCTGCCGGGCGCGGTCGCGCTGGCGCTCACGCTGACCCGTCATTACCCGGCCGACGGCCTGAACCGGCTTTACGCGGCGGTGCTGCTGTCGCTGGCCGCGGGTGTCGCCGCGCTGCTGTGGGTGCTCGTCGCGCCGGGGCGGCGGCAGGCCGCGTGGCGCGCCTGCCTGTGGCTCGCGGTGCTCGTGCCGTGCGCGATGTTCTGGGGAGGGCGCTGACATGGACGCTTCATCGCGTTCGCGCTGGCGCGCGCTGCATCGCGGCGCCGGTGCGCTGTTCGGCGTGGTGCTGTTCGTCGTGCTGTTCAGCGGCACGTGGAGTCTCGCGACCGATTCGATGCAGGGCTGGTGGCGGCCGCCTCCGGTCGCCGTCGCGCGGCCGGCACTGCCGCTCGATACGCTCGTCGCGCGCGCGGCGGCGCTCGGCGTGCCGTTGCGCGATGCGCGCATCGTGCTGCCGCAACCGGACGATCCGGCGATCCGTTTCTGCGACGCACGCCAGGCCTGCACGCTGGCGCTCGACCCGGCGACGGGCGAGCGGCTGGCCGACGGCGGACGCGCGGCCTTGCTCGTCACGCTGCACAAGACGCTGTTCGCGGGCTTTCCCGGGCGGATCTTCGTCAGCCTGTGGGGGATCGTGCTGCTCGTGCTCATCGTCGCGGGCCTGGTCGTGCATCACCGGCGCTGGCCTGCTGCCGCGCGCATCCGGCGCGGCAGCGGGTTGCGCGCCGCGCTGTTCGACCTGCACGCGTGGATCGGCCTGTGGGGCTCGCCGTGGCTCGTGCTGTTCGCGTTCACCGGCGCGTTGTCGGGGCTGGGCGCGCTCGGCACGGTGTCGCTTGCGGGCGTCGCGTATCCGGGGCAACCGCAGCGCGCGTTCGCCGAGCTGCTCGGCGGGCCGCCGCCGACTGCCGCCGGCGGCGCGTGGCAACGCGCGCCCGATCTCGAGGCGCTGCTGCGGCGCGATGCGGCGCGCACGCCGGATTTCCGGCGCGAAGCCGTCGTGTTGCATCGGTGGGGCGACGTGAACGCGCGTGTCGAGATTGCCGGGACGACCGCCGGCCTGCCGAGCACGGCGCTGTTCGAGCGTCACCTGTATCGCGCGGTGGACGGGCAATGGCTCGCGGACGCCACGTCGCGCGGCCGAGGCTTCTGGTTGCGCGCGTTCATCGCGGTGCAGCCGCTGCATTTCGCGCAATACGGCTGGGTCGGTGCGATGGGCGGCGTGCTGCGCGTGCTGCATTTCCTGATGGGACTCGCGGCGTGCGCGCTCTGCGCGACGGGGCTGCATCTGTGGATCGAGCGTCGGCGGGCGCAGCACGACCGCTCGGCGAACGTGCTGGCCGCGGTCGCCGTCGGCGCCTGCGGCGGGCTGGTGCTCGCCGGCGGCGTCCTGCTGCTCGCGGGGCGTGCGCTGCCCGCCGGCGTGCACGTCGACCATGTGCTCGCGATGCAGTTCTGGGCCGTGTGGGGCGGCGCGCTCGCGCTCGCGGCCTGCGTGGCCGATCGCGCGGCCTGGCTGCGCACGCTGATGCGTGCGGCCGGCGCCGCTTACGGGCTGGCAGGGGCGACGCATTGCGCGATCGCGCTGCTCGGCGCGGGCGAACCCGTGTACTGGCCGATCGACGCGGCCCTCGTCGCGTTCGGCGCATTGCTGCTGCGTGCCGCGCGCCGTCCGCGCCGCGATGCGATACGGCCCGCGCGCGTGCCGGCCGGTGCCGAACCTTTTTAATTTCATGCAACTGGAGACTTCGATGCGCGATCTGCTCGAACATCGCCGCCTGGTCATCACGATCACGCTGCTTTACCTGTCACAGGGAATCCCGATCGGCATCGCGATGGATGCGATGCCGACCCTGCTGCGCCACGACGGCGCACCGCTTCATGCACTGGCGTTCCTGCCGCTCGTCGGTTTGCCGTGGGTCGTGAAGTTCCTGTGGGCGCCCGTCGTCGACAACCGCTGGTCGCCGCGCATCGGCCGGCGGCGCAGCTGGATGCTGCCGATGCAGACGCTCGTGGTGCTCTGCCTCGGCAGCCTCGCGCAGATCGGGATGACCGTCGCGACGGCCGGATGGGCGGTCGGCCTGCTGGCCGTCGCGTCGCTTGCGAGCGCGACCCAGGACATCGCGAACGACGGGATGGCCGCCGAACACTTCAGCGGCGACACGCTCGCGAAGATCAACGCGATCCAGATCGCGGGCGTGATGATCGGCTTCTTCGGCGGCGGCGCCGGCACGTTGACGCTGATCGGCCTGTTCGGCCAGCGGGCCGCGTTTCTCGCGCTGGCGGCCGTGCCGCTCGCGAGCCTGGTTTGCGTGCTGTGGGTGTTGCCGCGCGATGCGGATCGTGCGCGCGCGAAGCCCGAGCATGATGCGAGCCTCGTACGTTTCGCGAAGCGGCCGCGCTCGTGGTCGCTGCTGTCGCTTGCGCTGCTGTCGGCGATGACGGCCGTATCGGGCTTCGGCCTGTCGAAGCTGTTCCTCAACGACGCGGGCTGGACGCTCGACGCGATCGGCAAGCTCGGCATGGCCGGCGGCATCGTGACGGTCGTGCTCGGTTGCGGCGGCGGTGCGTGGCTCGTGAGGCGGCTCGGGTTGTGGCGTGCGTTTACGGCCGGCGTGAGCTGTGCGGGCGCGGCCGCGCTGCTGTGGTTCGCGCAGGCGGGCGGGTGGCTGCCGGTGTCGCCGTCGTGGGCATGGCTGTGCACGGTACTCGGTTCGCTGGCGACCGGGATCACGTCGGTGTCGATCATGACGGCCGGCATGCGCTTCGCGGGCGGCAGCGACCAGGCCGGCACCGACGTGACGGCCGTGCAGAGCACGCGCGACCTCGGCGAGCTGATCGCGTCGTCGACGATTCTGTCGCTCACCGCGAAGGTCGGTTATACGGGCGGGTTTCTCACGGGCGCCGCGCTGGCGGTGCTCGCGGCGCTGATCGCGATGCGGCTGAAGCGGCGCGAGTCGGCGTATGCGGTGAAGGGGGATGATGTGCTGGCGTGACGCCGCGGTACTGGCGTCGGCGCAACGCGTAGGCGCGACGAAGATCGGGCTGACGGGTAACGAGCAGTATGTGCAGTAGCGGAGTGTAGGCGGCGGGTGCCGGAATGTGTTTCCGGCGCAGGCCGGGAGTGTTCCGTCACCGAGAGCCGGCAGGCTGCACGGGGCGCGTCGAGAGGCCAACATGTGGGCCGCCGATTCCATCGGAATCCGTGAGAACGTGATTCGTTCGCTGGGGATGATCGTCTGGTCCGGGTATTCGCCTGGCTTTCTCCACCCTTTGCACCGCATTGCGTTTTGAACTGGAATCGATATAAATCGCGGAAAAGGTGCCGCGACGCATACTCAAGATTGCTCGCAGTCGCGGTAGCGTGTGATGAACGGCAGGATCAAGGTCGGACGGATACGCATCGGTGCGATATGCGCCGCATGCAAAGGCATCAAATATGTCCCACGCAAAAAGCGATAGATCAAGGTTTGCCAGTCGAACCAGTCGTTTCAGAAATGCGAAGCTGACGGCAAGGTCTAACCTGCCGTTGAGGAAGAGCCACGCGATGTCGTGAGCCAACTCATCAACGATATCGCGGGAGGCTCGAAATCCGGAGGCCTCGTCGGTCTCGACGCAATGTTCCGCCGAGCGTCGCGCCGTTTGACATCCACGAATGGCCTTGTGCATGAATGATCCGATTCTGTCGGGGCAGTGGAATTGTCGTCGGAGTGACGGGGGAACGGCTTGTCGTACTGCAGGAGACGCCGGGAGTCTCTCCGGCGAAACTTCGTCATGCTCGTGGCGCACGGCCTGATTGTTCAGCCGCGATCGATCGGAATTTTTCAAAAAATCGAGAATATTTAACGAAACTCCTTCGTCGGGTGGCGGCATAAAATGGGCCGCCTGGGTATCGATCATTGAGGGCTGAATCGAACGCCACATCGTGATGTGCGGATGAGTCGTTCAAGGCGAGGCGCGGTTTCGGCTATCGGGAAGGATGGGGGCGACCGTATATCGATTGTATTGACATGACTGGTTCGACGACGACTTTCCGCCCATTCGTGCCGTTTTCAGTGGGCCTGCGCACTCACGTGGCGTTTTCCGGGAGCGGCGGCGGGTTACCGCGGCCGGTTGCCGTGACGGAACGGGAATGAGTCCGCTGTCGTCGCTGCTGCGCGTTGCGCGCGCGCCGGCCGTGTGGGCGCCGGAGTACGCGCGTGCCGCCTGGATCGAATGGGGTGGGGCGCAGGTCACCGTGCGCGATGTGCGGAACTTCAGATATCGCACACGCGACGACTGCATGCCGGCGTACTACGACGCAACGTTCGCGCTCGAATCGGTGATGACGGTCGACCTTGTCGTGTCGCGCTGGACCAACGAAGCGATTGCCCACGCGTTCCTGAGTTTCGGCCTGAGCGGCGGCCGTTATATCGCGATCTCGATCGAGACGCGCCGGCGGCACGGGCAGCGCTACTCGCCGTACAAGGGTTTCTTGCCGCTGTACGACCTCGTATACGTCGTTGCCGACGAGCGCGATTTGATCGGCGTTCGCACCGATGTGCGCCGGGAACGCGTGTACTTGTTCCGTGCGCGCGTCGCGTCCGAGACCGCACGTGCATTGTTTGAGGATTACCTGCGGCGCGTACATACGCTCGAACGCCATCCGGAGTTCTACAACACGTTGCTCAACAATTGCACGACGAATATTTTGCACCACGTCAGATCGGTTGCCCCTGACGTCGGATACAGCTGGAAGGTGTTGCTGAGTGGTTATGCGGACCGATACGGACATGAGCTCGGCCTGCTCGACGATTCCATACCGTTCGATGCGCTGAAGTCGGCAAGCCTGATTCAGCGCGCTCCCGGCGCGATGATCGATGGCGATTTCTCGGCGGCGATCCGCGCATCGCTACCGCTCGCACGGAACAAATGAACCCATGCCTGGCCACCGGCCTGCGACGACTCGCGCGCACCGTGGCCGGCGACGACGAGGGAGCGGAACATGGTGAGACTGGTCATGCTGTTGCTGGGCGTGGACTATCTGCGCAAGCGCGCGAAAGGAATTGTCTGGATCGGCATCGTATGGGTCATCGCGGGGCTCGTCGTGTTCGTCGATGCGCTCGACGGCGCAATGCACTTTCCGGTCACGCTCTTTGCGTGGTTGTGCCTGCTCGAAGGGGGGGCGACGCTGGCCGTCGCATGGACCGGCGTCGGCGGGCAACGCGCATTGCGCTACGTGAAGGGAGTCGCGGTCGTGGCCGCGTCGATGCTGATCTTCGCCGGACACCATCACGGGAACCTGATCCTGTCGATGATTTTCGGCGCGTTGTTCCTGGTCGACGGGGCACTGCAGTGCGTATCCGCGTGGATCGTCCGGTATCGTCGCTGGAGGATCGCACTCGGTTGGGGGGCAGTCGAGATCCTGATCGCGGTGTTTTTCTTTCAACCGTACCCGACCCACTACGTGGGCACGTTGCCGTACTGCCTTGGCCTGTTCCTGATCTTCGGCGGCACGAACATGCTGGCGCTGGCGGCCCGCGTGCGGCGTCTCGAACGCAATCCGGCATTCAGCGTGTCACGCTGGTCTGCATTGTTTCCCGACGTCGCATCGGAGGCACGCACGAGCCCGTTCGATCGAACCGAATGGGACGGCCCGCCGGCCGATCACGAGCGTGCGCTGACCGTGCATGTGTGGACGCCGACGGGTTCGTCGAAGGCGCCGGCACAGCATCATCCGGTGGTCGACCGCTACATCGCCGCGGTCGACGTCAACGGCAACATTTCGACCGGGCATGCGGCGCTCGAGTCGCCCGAGGGAATCTACATCAGCCTGTATCCCGCCGCCGAAATCGACCGTTCGCCATCGGAGTTCGGCCGTATCCTGCGCGCAACACGCGAAAACGACGTGCCCGGCACGTTTCAACCGGACTATGCAACGGAGTCGCGCGCGTGGTGTCCTTCCACGATACGCGTGCGGATCCGCAATTACGATCCGGCGAAGTTGCGCGCGTTCTGGGAGCGTTACCGGATCGATACGACGTACAACCTCACTCACCGTAACTGCTCGAGCACCGTTGCCTATGCGCTCGAGGCGGCGATCGACGGTGCGGTGGGCCGACTGCACGGCGGCAGTACGGGGTGGGGCAGTTTTCTGCGAGTGCTCGTCACGCCCGAACTGTGGGTTGCCGCGCAGATTCGCAAGCGTGCGGTGACGATGGCGTGGACGCCGGGCCTCGCGCTCGACTATGCGCGTGCACTGAGCATGCTGGCCGATCCGCGTCCGTTCGCGTGGTGGAAGGCAGCAGGGGTTGCCGCAAGCCGGCTGTCGCAACAGCGACGTGCATGGCGTGCGCAGGACGCGGGCGCCGCGCAATGATGCGGCATACGGATTGCGCTCCGGCCACGCCTGGGAAAAAACATAAGGATTCCGCCGAAATGCGCGCGACTCGCGATGTTCGAATGGCGTGGTGCCGTGACGGCGGTGCGATGCGATTTATCGGCTGTCGTCGTCGCCTGCCGGTACGTGACCCGACAGTCGAAGTTGACGCGGCGTGACGCCGTAGTACCGCTTGATCTGCGTCGTCAGATAGCTCTGGCTGCCGAACCCGCAATCGAGCGCGATCGACAGGATGCTCGTCGACGTATGGCACAGCAGCCAGCGTGCGCGTTCCAGGCGGCGTTCGATCACGTACTGCATCGGTGTACGTGAGAATCGCTCCTTGAACGCCGCGATTGTCGCGTGCTCGCTCAGGCCGGTGTATCGGGCGATGTCGGCAAGGCTGATCGATTTGCCGAGCGAGGCATCGATCCAGCGATTGATGGACGTTTCATAGAGGATGTCCGGACGCTCGCGGATGTTTCGACTGACGTCCTGAGCGCTCGGATTTCGACGGTACGTTGCGCTCGGTGGCTCTCCGAATCGCCGGTGGTACAGGCGAACGAAGCGCAACGACGGCGCAAAGCCGTATGCACGCAGCACGCCGACAAAACCGGTGCCGATATCGACGGCCAGCGCGCGGTGAACGGCGCGAAGACGTGCGTCGAGGATGATGTCCCTCGAATGTTTGCCGGTCAGGCGCCGGATGCCGTTTTCCAGCGTGTTCGTTGCACATCCCAGCGCATAGGCAACCGTACTGAGCGTTGCCCAGCGTGTCGGGTCGGCTTCGATCGTCGCAACCGCGGTACGCGCGAGGTGTTCGGGCGCATGGCGATCGCTCAGGACGACGTCGCTGTAGTTGTTCTTGTGGCCGGTCACGACGAGCTTGAGCATGTGCTCGTACAGCGAGCGTATCGCGATATCAGGGGATGGCGACATCAGCATCATTCGACGCAGGCAATCCGCGGACGCGTTCCATTGCGTGGCGAGATCTTTGGCCAGCGGCGACAGGTCGAACTGGATGAGTTCGTCGAGCGGGTGGCCGAGCCAGTGTCCGACAAATTCGTTGACCTCGGTGACATCGAGGATCACGGCAATGTGGTGCAGCCCCTCGGGTCGTGACAGGCACGTTGCGTCGCTCGCGGACGAAACAGGCATCACATCGCCGATGGCGCATTGCGCGACCGAATTCCCGCTCGAGTAAGTCGATCCGCCGTTGATGCACGACGAGAAGAGATAGTTGGGGCGGGGGCCGCCCGACTGAAAATGAAACGGTATTTCGAAATTGCCATCGTAAACCGCGAGCCCGTTCCATTGCTGGCCACTGACAGTGACGTCCCGATTGCTGGCGTGACATGCACGAAAGCGGTTCTCCGTATAGGTCGCCACGAGAAAATCGGAAACCTCATCCGGGTCATTACTGTGAAAGCGATGCGTTTGGATTGGCGATTCACTCATCATGATGGCCAGTTCGAATGTTTTTTCTTGATTGAATATTAATGGGGGTCAATCAGTGTCGGGAGCAATGCGGTTTCCGGCCGACATCGTAGGGAAAAGCCGGTCGCTCGATAAGCTGCCGCGCTGTATACGGGGTATATGACCGGTTACGCCGACTATGCATACGGAACCTGCGTGTGGTGAAACAAGGTGACCGGGCAGAAATGAAAAAAATGAAGGCCCGAACACCTTACACCCGGATGCTTATTTTTTAGAGAAATTCCGTCGATATTCCGGAATAAATAATCTTACAGAGTCAATACAATCGTGTGACCGATGCGGTTTATATCGGACACGTTTCCCTCGGGAAATCCTGAATTATTCGATTGCGAATCGTGCGGCGTTACGCGGCGCAACTGGGTGAAACCGGTCCTTGCATCCGCGTGACAGAGGGGCATGCCTGTCGATAAATGCGGGCGCACGTGCGTGACACCGTCTGAAGAATACAAGCGATGAAAATTCTCTATACCAACTTTCATGGCGGAAATGGTGGTGGGCATGACACCTATATCTATCACCTTGCGGCCGGTCTGGGCCGTCGGTATCGCGTCGCGGTCGCATCGCCGGCCGGCAGTCGCCTGTCGCGCATGGTCGATACGCTACCGGGCGTGCGCATCGTCGACATGCAGTTCAAGCCGTGTTGGCGCACATTTCTCCCCGAGTTGGTGCGGCTGCGGCGCCTGATCCAGCAATCCGCGTTCGACATCATCCACGTCAACGGCTCGGCCGATCACCGGCAGGTCATGCTCGCACTCGTGGGCTGTCGCACGCGACCATCGGTCGTTTTTACGAAACACAACACCTATGCGGCCGGCAGCATCGGTAATTTTTTGCGGGCGCGGTTCGCGACGGACACGACGATCGCCGTCAGTGACTACGTCCGGCTGATGCTCGAGCGGCAGTCACCGTACGGCGACATCACGGTAATCAAGCATGGCGTGCAGTTGCCGCCGCATACGGGCGGGCAGGCCGAGATCCGGCGTCGGCGAATCGGGTATTTCGGCGAAGCCGGTGCGGACGCCATCGTGCTCGGCAGCGTCGCCGGCACCGGGCCGCACAAGGGGTGGAGCGATTTGGTCAGCGCGCTTGCGCAATTGCCGGATGCATTGCGCGCGAAGTTTCGCGTGCTGCTTGCAGGCGACTGGCCGTCGAAGGAGCAGCGCGAATTCGTCGCGCATTGCGGCGTGGCCGCGAACGTCGCGTTCGTCGGTCCGACGGATCGGACGCATGACATCCTCGCGACCTGCGACGCATCGTTCGTGCTGTCATATCACGAAAGCCTGTCGTTTGCGTGCCGCGAAGCGATGTCGATGGGCCGTGCCGTGATCGTGACCGATGTCGGCGGCTTGCCGGAGAACGTCGACGACCGGATCGACGGCTGGATCGTTCCGCCGCGATCGCCCGAAGCGATCGCCGCCGTCCTGCGCGAGATTGCCGAACATCCCGAACGTGTTCCCGAGATGGGGCGCGCCGCGCGCGCAAGGAGCGAACGCGAGTTCAGTTTCGCGCGGTTCATCGACGAAACGAGTTCGGTTTACCGCGCGTCGATCCGCGGGACGGCGGTGTCTGCATGACCGGTGTTCCGACGCAACCGCCGGTCACGCCGCAGGAGCGGCCGTCGGCAAAACGCGCCGCGTGCGTCCCGATTCTGATGTATCACCAGATTCGCCCGTTGCCGCCGCATTCGGACGTATTGCGCGGCCTGAGCGTCGATCCGCGCGCGTTTCGGCGCCAGATGCGTGTGCTGAAGGCGCTGGGCTATCGCGGCATGTCGGTCACCGACTTGCAGCGGCGGCTGCCGCAGGCGCGGCGCGAGAAGCTGTTTGCCATCACGTTCGACGACGGTTTTCGCAACGTGGCCGAGCATGCGCTGCCCGTGCTCGATGCGCTCGGCTTTACCGCGACCTGCTACTTCGTGTCGGGCAGGCTGGGCGGCAGCAATGATTGGGATCGCAGGCTCGCGACGGCCGAGGGCGCGTTGATGGATCTCGGCGCGCTGCGCGAATGGCACGCGCACGGGCACGAGGTCGGCGCGCATACCGTCGATCATGTTGTGCTGTCCGACGTGCCTTCACCGGCTGCATGGCGGCAGATCGCGCATTCGAAGGCGCAACTCGAGGATGCGGCCGGATGCCCGATCGTGTCGTTTTGTTATCCGTATGGTGCGCTCGACGCGAACGTGCGGCGACTTGTCATCGAAGCCGGCTTCCAGAACGCGACGACGACCGTGCGCGGACGTGCTGATGCGCGTACCGATCCGTTTCTGCTGCCGCGTATTGCCGTGCCGGGCGGGCGTGGCGTCGCGCGCTTTCTCGGGAGGTTCTTCCGGTGATGCGCGACAGATCCGCCGCAAACGCCGGACGGCTTTGCCGTGCGGGCCCGCTGCATGCAGGGCGCGGCACACCGTCCGGATTCGACGCGGATTGGGTCGCGCGGCCGATAGTGCGCGTGCTGCTGTTCGTCGCGCTGGGAATCGCGTATCTGGCGCCGGGCATCATTGGCCACGACCCGTGGAAACAGGACGAGGCCTACACGTTCGGGATCATTCGGCACATGCTCGATTCCGGCGACTGGATTGTGCCGGCCAACACCGGTACGCCGTTTCTCGAGAAGCCGCCGCTGTACGACTGGGTCGCGGTCGCGTTCGCGCGCCTGCTCGGCGCGATCTTGCCGTTGCATGACGCGGCGCGGCTTGCGAGCGCATTTTTCGCGGCGCTGGCGTTCGGCTTCACCGCGCGTGCGGCGCGCGTGGCAACCGGCTCGACATGCTGGTTCGAGCTGCGCGTGCTCGGTCCCGTCGCGCTGTGCGCCGGGACGCTCGTGGTGCTCAAACACTCGCACGACATGATGACGGACGTTGCGCTGATGGCCGGCGCGGCGATCGGTTTCTGCGGTCTGCTCGAACTTGTCGCGGGGCTCTTGCAAGGCGGCCATGCCGATTACTGGGCGGCCGCGCGGCTGGGCGTCGGCATCGGAATCGCGTTCATGTCGAAGGGCCTGTTCGTGCCGCTCGTGTTCGGCGCGACCCTCGGTGTCGCGCTCGTGCTTTATCCGGCGTGTCGCACGCGTGCCTGCGCGCGTGCGCTCGCGATGGCCGCGCTCGTCTGCGCACCGTTCGCGTTGATCTGGCCGACGGCGCTCTATCTGCGTTCGGAAACGCTGTTCGCCGTCTGGTTCTGGGACAACAATGTCGGCCGCTTCTTCGGTTTCTCGGTGCCGATGCTCGGCGCCGAGAACGACAAGCTGCTGTTCATCTGGCGTGCATTGCTGACGGTCGGGTTTCCGGTTGGTCCGCTCGCGGTCGTGGCGATCGCCGGTGGTGTGTTGCGCGGCTGGCGCAATCCGTCGATCGCGCTGCCGGTCGCATTCGCCGCGATCGGGCTGATCGTGCTCCACTTTGCTGCGACGTCGCGGCAACTCTACATCCTGCCGTTTATCGGGCCGCTGTCGCTCATCGCCGCGCGCAGCGTCGAGCGTATGCCGGCTCGCGTGCATGTCGCGTGGGATTACGCGAGTCGCGGCCTGTTCGGTGCATGTGCGGTGCTGGTGTGGTGCGTCTGGCTTGCGATGACGCACGACACGCTGCCGCGCGACCTCTTCGGGTGGTTGGGGGGCTGGCTGCCGCTTGACTGGACGATTCCTCTGCAACCCGCGGCGATCTGCGCGGCGTTCGCGCTGAGCGTCGGCTGGCTCGCCGCGTTGCTGTTGCTGCGCGGAGCGGGCCCGTGCGTGGTGCGTTGTCGTGGGCCAGCGGCGTGGTGCTCGCCTGGGGCCTTGTCTACACGCTGTTGCTGCCCTGGCTCGACGTAGCGAAAAGTTATCGGTCGGTGTTCGACGACCTGAAGATCCAGCTTGCACGCGAGTGGCGCGCGGGCGATTGCATCGCGAGCCCGGGGCTCGGCGAATCCGAGGCGCCGATGCTCGATTACTTCGCCGGACTCCGCTACGTACCGATGGACGAGCCGCGTGCGCGCGCGTGCCGCTGGCTCGTCGTACAAGGCATGCGCGGTGCGGTGCCGGATCCAGGGGCGTCATGGGCGCCGTTCTGGCATGGCGCGCGCCCCGGCGATACGCGCGAGGCACTCGTCGTTTATCGCGCGGTGAACGGTGAGTGGCCGAGTGCCGGGTCGAATTTGCCGGAGCGCAGATGACGACGCGCAGCGGACGCCGCGGTTGTTGGCTCGCGATACTGGTGATCGGCGCGTTGATGTTGCTCGTCGCGGAACTGATCGGAATCGTTGCTTCGCTCGTCGGTCAGGTGTGAGGGGGCGAGGCGTGATGCGAAGGACAACGGATGAGTACATTTCAGGAGAAAACAATGGGAAAGCGCTGGTGCATGACGTGGAGGCGGATCGGACGGCTGCTCGCGGGTTTCGCGCTGGCCGGATTGATGAGCGCTTGCGGATCGGGAGACGATTCGATAACGGCGACGGCCGAGCGTACGGTGCTCGTTTATCTTGTCGGTTCGGATTTGACATCGGACCTTCAATCCGATCTTGACACGATGACCAAGGCCACGGCCGGTACGAACGTGAATATCCTGGTTACGACCGGCGGCGGAGACCAGGTGCAGAAGGACGTCGACTGGACTCGGACTCAACGTTGGCAGCTCTCGCAGGGGCGGCGAACCAGGCTGGCCGACCTCGGAGGGCAGGACATGGCGGCATCGGCCACGCTGAGCGATTTTCTCGAATGGGGTATCCGGCAGTATCCGGCGAAGCGGGTCGCGGTCATTCTGGGCGATCACGGGGGCGGCCCGAATGGCGGCTTTGGTTATCGGACGACGACGAAGGCCGAGCGCGATGCGGGGGACCTCCCGCGTTTGTCGTTGCGGGACATGACCCAGGCGTTTCAGCGCGCGACCGCGGCCACGGGAAAGCGCTTCGATCTGGTCGGATTCGACGCATGCCTGATGGCCAGTGTCGAGGTTGCCGCCGCGTTTCGCCCGTATGCGGACTATCTGGTCGCATCCGAGGATCTTGAATTCGGCGGGTGGGATTACGCCAGCGTATTGGGCGGTCTCGTCGCACAGCCTGGTATGAATGCCCGAGACCTGGGAACGCTGATCGTCAACAGCTATGCCGGCTTGCGCGCGGGAGACAATCCGGATTTCACGGTTTCGCTCGTCGACCTGGGGGCGCTGGACAGTGTCATCGGCGTGGCTGACGCACTGGGCCGCGATCTCTATGCCAACGGAAACAGCGTGGAGGACATCGCACGTGCACGCGTCAACGCGCGTTCGTTCGATACCGACTGGACGAGAGTCACCGATATGGTTGATCTGGTGCAGTTTTCAAGGGCGCTCGAGCTTGCGGCGCTGCCGAGGCCGACGGTCGCGAGCAGTGAGGTCGAAAAAGCGCTGAATCAGGCCGTCGTCGTCAAGCGGGCGGGAAGCAACCGGTCGCTGGCGAAAGGATTGACGATTTTCATGCCGGCAGGCGCTGCGTACGACACCGCCGTCATGAAGACATACGACAGCCTGGATTTCAGTACGTCCTACCGGCGTTTTGTCGGCGAATACGGCGCGGCATTGCGGGCGGCGCTCGATGTACTCGTCCAGATCTCGCCGCCAGTCGCGACCGGCGATGATGTTCAGGCTTTCGCGTATTCCCCGAAGCTCTGGCAGGAAGAAGTGCCGATGGCTGCGCTTGAAGACAGCGTCGGGCAAATCGTGGCAGTTCGTCCTATCGGACCGGCGTCACCTGCCACGGCCGGGGATGCGAATTTGGGCGGCGATTTCCGCAAGCTCTCGACCAAATTGTCGGAGCCATGGTACGCGCTCAATGGTTGCATCGTGTCGGTGATTCCGGGCGTAACTGGCGATACCGAAACATCGTTCGTGATCCCGGTATCCTACCGCGAGGAGACGTCCACCACAGAAGTCACCGGCTTCTTGCTGGCGTCGGGAGAGCCGGGTGGTGACATGACTCTGAAGGGGTTCGTGCCGTTACTTGGCACGGCAGTCGGTCATGTGACGCCGATCGGCTCAACGTGGACATTGACGCCGCAGCTTTGGAGGGCGGACCTGTCGGCATGGACCATTCCCGACCCGGAGACTGTCGTATGCAAGGCGGCCGTGGCGCAGGACGGAAGCTGGAAAATCGGAAGGACCGGGAAGCCCGACTCGTATCGATTCCGGTTCGCCGTAGCAGACCTGGCGAACCGCTTGCGTCTGTCTCCCGAGATGTGACGAAGAACCCTGTTCCCCTCGGAGAGGAGCAGGGTCCTGGAACGACCGGGGCGCGCTCCGGCTCATGTTCGATCTTTCCGATTCGCTCGAAGTACTCGACCCGACCGGCAGTGCGTTCACCGTGCAGCCAGACGACCTGCCGGGCTTGCCGCAGTCGCCGGCAAGCCGTTCGGCACGGTGCCGGAAGCGGTAGCGCCGGCCGATCGGGGTGTTGCGGGCGTTGTTTGGGCATTGCTCGCGTGTGAGCAACAACGCGGTGAAGCGGCAGAATGGGCCGGCATCCTGATCGATGCGCGACTATCCCGATGCGTGGCGTACTTGAAGCAGGCCACGGGGGACCGGATCGCGCGCGACCCGCGCCGCACCCGTGATGTGCCCATTACGTACCCACTACGCCCGTGCCAGCCGGCGCGCAGCCAGCAGCCCGAGCACGAGCAGCACCGCGACGTAAGCGGCGACGCCCGTCCACGCGCCGTGTTGCCAGAACGTGCCGCCGATCGACCCGAGCACGCTCGACCCGAGATAGTACGCAAGCAGGTACAGCGACGCGGCGTGCCCTTTCGCGGCCCCCGCGAGGTAGCCCACCCAGCCGCTCGCGACCGAGTGGGCAATGAAGAAGCCGATCGTGACGAGCACGATGCCGACGACGATCGCGGCGAGCGAATGCGACAGCGTCAGCACGAGGCCCGCCGCGAACACGAGCACGCCGCTGACGAGCACCGGTGCGCGTCCGAGACGGTCGGCGAGCGCGCCGGCGCTCGATGACGACACCATCCCGAACAGGTAGGCGCCGAAGATCAGCCCGCACGCGGTCGCACTCAGGTTGAACGGGGCCGCGGTGAGCCGGAAGCCCGCATAGTTGTAGATCGTCACGAACGCGCCCATCACCAGGAAGCCGATCGCGAACACGAACGGGAGCCGCGCGTGACGCAGTTGCTCGCCCCACAGCCGGACGTGATGGCGCAGCGTCAGGTCGGTGCGCTTCACGAAGCGCCGCGACGGCGGCAGCAGGATCACGAACGCGGCCGCCGCGACCAGGTCGACGACGCCGATCGTCAGCATCGCCGTGCGCCACGAGAAGTGCTCTTCCAGCATGCTCATGCCGATCCGTCCGACCATGCCGCCGAACGCGGTTCCGCCGACATAGAGCCCCATCGAGAAACCGAGCCCCTCCGACGCGATTTCCTCGGCGAGATACGCCATCGCGACAGCCGGGACGCCGCCCAGCGCGAAACCTTCCAGCGCGCGCCAGACCAGCAGCAGGTTCCAGTCGGGCGACAGCGCGGCGAGCACGTTGAACAGCGCGGCGAGCGTCATCGACGCGAACATCAGCCCGCGCCGCCCGACGCGTTCGGACAGCGCGCCGGCGCACAGAATGGAGATCGCCAGCATCCCGGTCGACAGCGACAGCGAGAGCGAACTCGAGGCCGCGCCGAGGCCGAACTCGCGTGCGAACGCGGGAAGCAGCGGCTGGACGCAGTACAGCAGCGAGAACGTGGAAAAACCGGCAAGGAAGAGCGCCAGAGCGATGCGCTTGTAGGCGGCCGAGCGCGGGGAAACGCCGGCGGGCAGCGCATCGGGCGTGGCCTGTTGCGCGCCGGGCAGGGCACGGGAAAGCGAAGGGGAGGACATGACTGCGCTCGATGTGCGAAGGAACGCCTGAATTCTTGCGCACGGTCATATATATGTCCAATATATGAAAGTAACCGCAGCGATATGTTTAACCACTGGCTGGTGAACCCACCCGGCACACCGTGAGAGCACGTACGAATGGAACTCCGGCATCTCCGTTATTTTCTGGCCGTGGCGGCCGCGTCGAATTTCACCAAGGCTGCCGAGGCGCTCGGCATCGGGCAGCCGCCGTTGAGCCAGCAGATCAAGGCGCTCGAAAGCGAGCTCGATGTGGAACTGTTCAGGCGGACCGCGCGCGGCGCCGAGCTGACGCTGGCGGGCGAGGTCTTCGCGCAGGAAGCGCGCCGCGTGCTCGACGCCGCCGAGCGTGCGGTGCGCGCGGCAAGGCGGGCCGCGCGCGGGGAAACCGGGCATCTGCGCGTGGGTTTCACCGGGACGGCGGCGTTCAATTCGAAAGTGTCGGACCTGATCCGGCGCTTTCGGGAAGCGTTTCCGGATGCCGAGCTGACGTTGCAGGAGGCCGCGTCGCGGATGCTGCTGGAGGCGCTGGAGGCCGGGCACCTCGACGTCGCGATCGTGCGGCCGGCACGCCGGGCCGCCGCGACGTTGCGGATGCTCGACTGGGACGACGAACCGATGTTCGTCGCGCTGCCCGTTGCGCACCGGCTGGCGCAGCGGCGGCGGATCGATCTGGTGGAGCTGGCTGACGAGTCGTTCGTGCAGGTGCCGAGGGAGGCCGGCGGCGCGCTGTTCGACCATATCGTCGCCGCATGCAATGCCGCCGGGTTCGAGCCGCGCATGGCGCAGCCTGCGCCGCAAATGGCGTCCGCGGTGACGCTGGTTGCGGCCGGGCTCGGCGTGTCGGTCGTGCCGAAGGCGATTACGCAGGTGCAGGTTGCCGGAGTCGTCTATCGGCCGTTGGCGGGGGATGCGTTGCGGGCGCGGCTCGCCATTGCGTCACGATGCGATGAATCGTCGGCGGTGGTCCGGAATTTCCTGTTGCTGGCGGGGGAGGATGGGGCGGCGTGAGGGCCGTGGAAACAAAAACCGCGAAGCCATGTGCCGTCGCGTTTTTCGAACATGCTTGAAGAGCGATGATGTTGTATTCGACGGGATGTTGGCCTTCGCATTTGAATGACTTCAATATCGACGAAGAAGTACTTTTGTTAATTGGCGTGCGCTGCCGTCTGCAATCTGTCGATGTTGATCGCGAGATCAAAATGAAGGATGGATTCTGGAATTTTCAATCGATGATCGTCGTGACCGGTTGGGGAGCTTGTCGGTGAGGAATTCACTATTCATTCGCTACGCCACGCAGAAGAGGGTTGCCTGCTTGCACATCGCCAGCCCCTATGATGCCCCCGAGGGGGCCGTGATCGTCTACGATACGACCGATGGATCGACTCATGGTCACGCCGAGGTCGTACTGCCCGGACCGCTTTTCGCGAGTGATTACATCAGTCCGAATAGCAGGGTGATGCGCAAGGGCGAGAAACCCACGTTGATCGGAAAGGGTAGAAAGGTAACGGGAGTCTGGATCAAATGAAATGGAATGCCTGGTTTTTGATTTCTGGCGCAGTGCTTTCTTGCTGGGGGGCGACAGTTCTGGCCGATCAAGGCAACGCCGATCCGTTCGTCGCGTTTCAGCAGCGGTTCGGCGGCAATCAGGAGTTCGTTTGCACGGCAAAGGGAGGGAAGAAACTTTCCGTCAATGTGGGCGTGCCTCAGGCGGATGCCGATCAGATGAAGGTGGTGCCCCGCCAGGAGTGGGGCAATACCCTGTCGGTCTACCTCTCCGCTGGCGAGGGGAAGCCGATTGATTCGTCATGGGGAACGCCGGCATTCGATCAATCGATGAAGTTCATGTCGATACGGTTGCGGAACGGCAAGACGCTCGTTTTCGAGCGATTTCGAAATATCCCCGATCCCGATGCGGACGAAAAGCATCTTGATCGCAAACCGTACTTCAATCTGACGATCGATAGCGGAGCAAAGCTGCCTTGCAGTCAGGTCTTCAACGTGTCCTGACGCGTGGCCGGTGGAATCGGATTGCAGGGTCGGCGGCGCGTCATCGGTACGCGGAACGATATGAATGCCGCATAGAAGTCGACCGGACATCGGTCATTTGCTTCTCTCGGATCGCGGAGAGGGGCTGCGCCGTCAGTAAAGAGCGACGCACAGCGTTCCCGACAGCGTCCGATCGAATGGACTTCAAGCTGGAAAGGGGAACGTGCGGTTATCGATGTGGGCCATGCTCCGACAGGTCTTGTCGGCCGGTAATTGGCACATGCCGCGCCAGGCGGGCGATGAGCAAGGAACCACGACGAAAACCTCGTTGCGAGGCGGCTGGATCGTCGGAGCCTTGACGCAAGGCGGGGACTGCTGAACTCGAAGCGCGGTAAAACCGCTTCTGGTGCCGACGGCGAGACTCGAACTCGCACAGCTTTCGCCACTACCCCCTCAAGATAGCGTGTCTACCAATTTCACCACGTCGGCACTGCATAGCACTGCAAGGGGCGCAATTGTAGCGTCACATTTCGCGTTTGTGAAGAGGGTGTGACACGATGGGCGGATGCGCGAAAGCGATCCCGGTAGAATTCGGACGATCGACCCGATGGCCGCCGCAACCGCAACCCGTTTTCTCTGCGTGACACATACCCTCGAACAACTGCAGGCCGGGCAACTGGCCGGCGCACGGCAACTCAAGCTCGCATGCGGGTTGACGGCCTTTCCGCGCGAGATTTTCGATCTCGCCGACACGCTCGAAGTGCTCGACCTGACCGGCAATGCGCTCACCGCGCTGCCGGACGACCTGCCGCGCCTGCATCGCCTGCGCATCCTGTTCGCGTCCGGCAACCGCTTCACCGCGTTCCCCAACGTGCTCGGCGCGTGCGAACAGCTCGACATGATCGGCTTCAAGGCGAACCGGATTCAAACCGTGCCGCGTGGATCGCTGCCGCGCGCATTGCGCTGGCTGATCCTCACCGACAACGCAATCGACGAGTTGCCCGCCGATATCGGCGATTGCTCGCGCTTGCAAAAGCTGATGCTCGCCGGCAACCGGCTGCGCACGCTGCCGGCCGGGCTGGCCGCCTGCCGCGCGCTCGAACTGGTGCGCCTGTCGGCGAATCACCTGGACGAACTGCCGGACTGGCTGCTGCGGATGCCGCGGCTCGCGTGGCTTGCTGCCGCCGGCAATCCGTTCGGTGCGGCACCGGAAGCCGCGGCGTCGGCGGAGCCGGATGTCGCGGACGTCGATTGGGCATCGCTCGCATGCGGGCAGAAGCTCGGTGAAGGCGCATCGGGCGTGATTTACCGCGCGCAATGGACGGCGGATAACCGTGCGCCGCGCGCGGTCGCCGTCAAGCTGTTCAAGGGCGCGGTGACGAGCGACGGCCTGCCCGATTGCGAAATGGCCGCATGCCTGCATGCCGGCCGCCACCCGAACATGATCCCGGTGATCGGCAAGGTGCGCGGGCACCCGGACGGCACGCACGGCCTCGTGATGGAACTCGTCGATCCCGCGCTGACGAATCTCGCGGGGCCGCCGAGCTTCGCGACCTGCACGCGCGACGTGTATGCCGACAGCACGGGATTCGAGCCTGCCGCGGCGCTGCGGATCGCGCACGGCATCGCGTCGGTCGCGGGCCATCTGCACGAACGCGGCATCATGCACGGCGACCTGTATGCGCACAACATCCTGCACGACGGCGCCGGTGGCGCGTTGCTCGGCGATTTCGGCGCGGCGTCGCTCTACGACGTGAGCGACCGCATGCGTGGTGCGCGGTTCGAACGGCTCGAGGTGCGCGCGTTCGGTTACCTGCTCGGCGAGTTGCTCGATCGATGCGGGCAGCAGGCGGGGGCCGGCCGGCCCACGCTCGACGCACTGGCGGCAGCCTGTTTGAACGAGGATGTCGACGCGCGGCCGTCGTTCGTGGAGATCACCGCCGCGCTGGCTGCGCAAACACGCTGACGGGACGGCGCGGCAAGTTCGGTCTCGGCAATACGAGCGCTTACGCCTGCCGCGCAGTCAGCAGCTTGATCCCAAGCCCGACGAACAGCAGCCCGCTGGCGCGCTTGAGCGCACGCACCGCGCGGCTCATGCCGAAGCCGCGATGGAACCGGCGCACGCCGGCCGAATAGATGCTGTGAACGATCACGACGGTGCATGCGATTGTCGCGTACATCACGACGAACTGCAGCGCGAGCGGGCGGTCGTGCACGATGAACTGCGGCATGAACGCCGACAGGAAGATCATCGTCTTCGGGTTGCTGCCCGACACGAACAGCGCTTCGCGGAACAGCTTCCCGCGGTCGGGTGCGGCGACCTCCGCCGCGCCGGTCGACGCGCCGGCCTTGCACTCGCCGCGCAGTTGCCTGACACCCAGGACCATCAGGTACGCGGCGCCGGCCACCTTCATCGCGACGAACAGCGGCGGCATTGCGGCGAGCACCGCGCCGACGCCGAGTGCGACGAGCACCACGACCACGCCCTGCGCGACGAGATTGCCCGCGATCGTCGCGGCCGTGCCGTGCGTGCCGTAGCGCACCGTGTTGCGGATGACGAGCAGCACGTTGGGCCCCGGCGACAGCGTCGTGGCGAGATAGGCTGCGGCAAACAGCATCCAGGTCTGAAGGGACATGCGGCGCTCCGAGAGGCGGTTCCGGCGGGCGGGATGACGCGATGATGCCACGCCAATATATGGCCCGGGCTTGCCCGGAACCGTGCCGTCGCGGCGCGTCAGCGCGCGTCGCGCATGCAGTACGCGGGGATCGACGGCGGCGTATCGATCGCGGCGGGCCGCGTCATCCACGCGATCCATCCGGCCCATATCCCGCAGACGATCAGCACGGCGACGTTCAGCGGCGTCCGGTAGCGGACGATCAGGTCGGCCAGCGGCAGGCGGTGTTTCATGTGCGTCTCCTTCGATCGGGGGCGGGTGGCGTTACTGGCCGGCGTAGGTCGGCGCCTTGGCGTCGCAGGTCACGGATACCGTCGAGCCGTCCGCGAAACGCAACCGGAACGGCACCTTCGCGCCGGGCGCGACGGCCTGGCGCGGCTGCTCCAGCATCACGTGATAGCTCTTCGGTTTGAAGGTCACCGTGCCGTGCGCGGGCACTTCGACGGCGTCGACGTGAACCATCTTCGCGGTGCTGCCGTTCGTTTGCGTTTCATGCAGCATCGCCATTCCGTATGCGGGCGTGTCGAGGCCCGTCAGCGTGACGGGCGCGTCGCCGTCGTTCTTCAGCGTGAAGTAGCCGGACGACGGCACGGTCGCCGGCATCGCACGGATCCAGCAGTTTTCTGCCTGTACGGCCGGCGCGGCGAACGTGGCGGGAGCCTGCAGCGCGAGCAGTGCGAACAGCAGGCCGGTCGGAATCGGGCGTTTCATGGTTGGTTCTCCTGATGGGTGGATGCGGCGGCTATCGGCGGCGACGCGCTCGGCACGAAACGCCGATGCGCATCGCGAACGTCATTTCAGCGTGAACGCGTAGTGGCCTTGCGTGCGATGGCCATCGCTGGCCACCGCGATCCACGTGACGGTGTACGTGCCGGCGGTCAGGCTGGCCAGCGCGACGTGCATGCGTTTCCGGTTGCCGGCGTCGACGGACGATTTCCCGTCGGCGACCGACTGCCCGTGGCTGTCGGTCACGGCGATCGAGCTGAAAGCGGGCTCGAGCGCCTCGCTGAAACCGATCGAGACCGTATGCGGCGCGGTTGAGAGCGTGGCGCCGGCGGCCGGTTCCTGCGTCTTCGGAAGTGCGTGTGCGTGGGCGGCCTGGATCGCGACGAAGCCGAGTGCGGCGAGCGTGCCGCGAGTGAAAGTGGCGGTTTTCATGGTTGAGTGTGCGAGTGGCGAATCGGATGAAGCAACACGGATTCGACGGACGGATGCACGCGCACCATCGCAGCAGTACCGATGGCGGCCGACGCCGGTGCGAACGTGCGCGGCCGGGCGTTTGCCCGCAGGCGAATGCCGGCGCGACGGTACGCACCGGCAGCAAGCGGCCGCACGCGCGGTACGACGCCGCGCGCAACACGGTGAGTCATGATCGTCCTTCGAAACGTGACACGTCGCGCACGCCGGCGGCGTGCGCGAGCCGCGCGATGCGCTACGGCATCACGGGCGTTGACGACGAATCAGGACGTGAACGGAGGGGCGCGCGGTTGCGCGGCCGTGAGCGGCAGCGCGCGGCGCAGGCTTTCGAAGCGGGTCGCTTCGCGATGCTGAATGATGTGCACGTTGGCCGCGAACGTCAGTTCGGGCGCGGGCAGGGCGGGCGTATGGGCGAGCAGGCTGCAATAGCCGCATGCCTGGAGGTGGGCCTGCAGGCTCTTTCGCGACGCATCGGCGGAGTGCTCGCCGGTGGCCGGCGCGGCCGTGCAGTAGCCGGCCAGCAGCGTATCGACGCGCTGCTGCGTCGTCAGGGCCTGCGAGATCGTCGGTGCGAGCGCCGTCATCAGGATGGCGAGCATCCCGATCAGACTGCCGATCTTCCGGAGACGACGACTCAGCATGCGATGCGCGGCGGCGTAGGGGCGACGATGGAGCGGATTATGCCACGCACGTCGAGTCGCATGTCGGCACAGCGGTGCGGCGTTGCGGCGCGCTACGCGTGCCTGGCCAGGTATTTCGCGATCAGGGTCATCTGCGCGGCCCAGCCCTGATCGTTCATCTCGCGCGCCTTCGCGCGGCGCGTTTCGATCAACTGATCGAAGCCCGTTTCGGTGACCGTGAGCAGCGTGCCGCCGGCCTGCGCCGCGAGCGTGAACGTGACGAGCGTCATCGGCTCGGATGTGTAATCGACATTCGGGTCGATCGCGAACGGATGCCAACGAAAGGAGAACAGTTGTTTCGGCTCGACGCGATCGACGACGATTTCGAACACAGTGCCCGCATAGGGCTCTTGCGCCTTGGCGACGTCGTCGTCGACGCGGGTCGGCGTGATGCGGCCGAACAGCGGCTGCCCGGCCGCGAACGGCCCGTCGAACGAGACGCCGAACCACTGGCCGAATTCGCCGGAATTGCTGATGGCTTCCCACACGCGGTCGGGCGATGCGTTGAGCAGGGCCTGTTTTTCGATGCGATCGGTTTGCTGGGTCATGACGTTCTCCACACAGGATCAACCTTTGCCGGACGGCACGCGCGACCGCGGGCCGCGTCTAGTCGAGCATGACCGCGTCGGGCACGTCGAGCACGAGGTCCGACGTCGCGACGGCCACGCACGGCAGCGTATAGCCGTCGGCCTTTTCCTCGCGGCTCAGCCCCGGCCATTCGATCGTGTAGCGTACGCTGCCGCTGACGATCCGGCAAAGGCAGCTTCGGCATGTGCCGTTGCGGCACGAACGCGGCAGCGACACGCGCGCGAACGCGGCGGCTTCGAGCAGTGTGAGCGAATCGGGCGCATCGAAGGTCGCGCCGAGCGGCTCGATGCGCACGAGGGGAGGGTGTTCCGGATGGGTCATGGCGAAGGCGGGCGGCGATTCGGCGGCAACGCGCCAAGCATACCCGAACGGGCTAACGGCCGGCGTCGGCCGGCCGCCGGTGTCAATGCCGGCGCAGGTGCCGGTACACGGTATTGCGGGCGAGGCCGAGCTCGCGCGCGGCCGCCGACACGTTGCCGCCATGCCGTGCCAGCACGGCATCGATCACCGCGGCCTGATGGTGTTGCAGCGTCGTGCCTTCGTGCGGGCCGGCCGATGCGGCCGGTGCCGCGGATGACGGCGCCGCCGGCGCGTCGTCGCAGTCGAGCCAGAAATCGTCGGGCAAATGGGTGAGCGTGATTTCGTCTTCGTCCTCGGCCAGCATGCCGGCCGTGCGCAGCACGTTGGTCATCTGGCGCAGGTTGCCGGGCCAGCGGTGGCGCGTGAACGCGTCGAGCACGTCGGCCGCGATGCGGCGCGGCATCGGTTCGCTGCGTGCAAGCCGCGCGAGAATCCGCTCGACGAGCGCGGGCAGGTCGGTGCGTGCGGCGAGCGCCGGCAGCGTGACCGCGAGCCCGTTGATCCGGTAGAACAGGTCTTCGCGGAACGTGCCTTCCGCGATCATCGCGCGCAGGTCGCGATGGGTCGCGCAGACCACGCGCACGTCGACGGGCACCGCGCGCGCGCCGCCGAGCGGCATCACCGCGCGTTCCTGCAGCACGCGCATCAGCCGGACCTGCTGCGCGAGCGGCATGTCGCCGATTTCGTCGAGAAACAGCGTGCCGCCATCGGCCTGCACGATCTTGCCGGGGCTGCCGCGCTTGCGCGCGCCGGTGAACGCGCCGTCCTCATAGCCGAACAGCTCGGCCTCGATCAGCGAATCGGGCAGCGCCGCGCAGTTGACCGCGACGAACGGGCCGTCCGCGCGAGGCGATGCCTGGTGCAGTGCGCGGGCGAGCCATTCCTTGCCGGTGCCGGTCTGGCCGAGGATCAACAGCGGCAGGTCGCGCCCGCGGATCTTCGCGACGCGTTCGAGCACGGCGGCCATGCGTGCGTCGCCCGTGTCGAGCGTTGCGAACGTGATCGCATCGGGGTCCGCTGTGCGCACGCGTGCAGCGGGTGCGGGCGGCGTGACGGCGACGGCGGTCTTGTGCGCTTCCGCGAATTCGCAGCGCGCCAGCACGCGTACGCCGGTCGACAGCGTGAGGCGGAACATCGCACCGGGTGCGCGTGCCGCCTGCTGCGCGAGCTGGCTGAAGCGCATGCCGAACAGCGCGTCGCTGGCCTGATGTTGCAGTGCGTCGAACGACGCGCCGAGCTGGAATTGTGCGCTGCGGTTCGCGGCGATCAGTCCGCCGTCGGGGCCGAAGGCGACGAGCCCGGCGAACAGCGAATCGACGCATTCCTCGTGCGCATGAAAGCGCAGCCGCAGGGCTTCCGCGCACTGGTTCGCGAACAGGTGGTTCTCGATCAGTTGCGCGGACATCCGCACGAGCGCGAGCGTGTGCGGGCTCGAGCCGCGCGGATCGCCGCTGACGTCGAGCGTGCCGAGCGTGCGGCCGAACGGGTCGAAGATCGGCGCGCATGAGCAGGTGAGGATGTGGTTGGCGCGCAGGAAGTGTTCGTCGCCGTGCACGGCGACGGCCTGGCCCGATGCGAGCGCGGTGCCGATCGCGTTGGTGCCGCGTGCGCCTTCCGCCCACGAAACGCCCGTGCACAGCGCGACGCGGTTGGCTTTTTCGATGAAGTCCGCGTCGCCGATGCTGTGCAGGATGACGCCGTCCGCGTCGGTCAGCAGCACGAGGCTTTGCGTGTCGGCGATTTGCGCGTGGAGGTTCTCCATGACCGGGCGGGCGTGCGAGAACAGCGCGTGATTCGTGTCGAGCAGTTCGCGCAGCGCGATGCGCGACAGCGGCGAGAAATCGGGACGTTCGTGCGCGCGCAGGCCGACCGCGGTCGAACGCGCATGCGCCTGCGCGAGCAGGTCGGTGCGACCCGCGGCGGCGGGCAGCACGAAAGGTTGCGGCATGACTTGTCTCCTGTCGACCCGAGTTAGCGCTTTAGCGCTTACTCGGGTCCCATGCTTCGCGGTCGGCCCGAGTTGGCGCTTTAGCGCTTACTCTGGTCCCGTGCTTTGCGGGCGACCCGAGTTGGCTTTTTAGCGCTTACTCGGACCCCATGCTTCGCAGTCGACCCAAGTTAGCACTCGAGCCTCTGCTTCACGGTCGACCCGGGTTACCACTCCAGCGCCACCCGAGCCCCACGCTCCTCGAATCCGGCCGATCCGGCACACACGTGCTCGCCGGATTCCTCTACCGGTTCCCGCCAGCGCGTGCGGCGCACCATCGACGCGCGAACGCCGGCCATCCGGGCACACATCATCATACAAGCGCCGCGTGCGATGTGCGACCGCGTATAAAATCCACTTGCTTTTAAATGCCCGCCTGCAATGATGGAAACGGAGCACGCACGCGCCGTGTTCCGCATTGCAACATGCATGCGACGTGACATGCATCCGTTCGGGAGACGCATCATGGTTCGGACGGAACTGAGAGTCGTGCTGGCGGCCATCGCCACATTCATCATGCTGGGCGGCATTGCCGTGGCGATCCACGGGCTGCTGTTCGATCTGACCGATGCGGTGCGATATGGGGCGGCCGCGATTGCGGTCGGCGCCACGACGGCCGCAATTGCGCTCAACGTCTGGCCCAACGACCCTCACTGACGCCGGTTTCCGAAACGGTGCCGGATGCCGCGCTGATCAGATGAAATGCGCGTCGGAACGACGCACGCCGTAAATTTTGTCTCCCGCGCGAAACCGTCTAAAGTGGAAAGCAACCGGCATGCATTACCCGCGCCATTACCCGCGGGCCGTGCCCCGCCGGCGAGCCCGCGTACATTTCGTCCGGCCGGTGGCGGACGACGGACGCGGTCATTCGTTTTCTACCGGTCGAGGCGGGTCCCATGCAAATCCATTTCACGAACGAGAAGCCCGAGTATTCGGGGCGCGACCTGATGCTTGCGTTCACGGCGTTGGTGAATGGCGAGCGCGTTCAATGTCAGATCACCGCCGAGGCGCTGGAAGACCACTTCGGTGCGGCTTCGCCGCGCTTCGAGGACATGGTCGGTGCATTCGACCAGCACCGCGACCGTATCGAGGCGGCTGCACGGCGCCTGCTGTCGGAGACGCGCGCGCAATGCGTGACGCTGCGCAGCGGCTACGTCCGCTTCTACGAGGCCAACTGGCGCTGACGACACGACGCCCGTCCTGCTGCGCGCGTCGCTGAACGCCGCGCACGCGAAGACGTTGCCTTTCATGCGATGCCGTTCGGCGGGCCCGGGCGGCATTTTCGTATGCGGGCCGCACCGGATTGCTGCCGCGCCCGGCCGGCTGCTAGTGTGCCGGCACGACCCGGCGTATCGATTCGTCAGGATCGCAGAGAAAATCATTCGAATTCCAATACAACAACAAGAGGGCACCGCACGTGGACAACCGTTCGGGATGGGGAAAGGCGCGCCGCCTGCTGGCGTGCGCATGGCTGGCCGCGGCCGGCCTGCCCGCCGCTGACGCGGCGGTTCGGTCACCCGACGCCGCAACGGGCAGCGTTGCGCGCGGCGAGGTCGATGTCGTCACGGGCGACGTCACGACCGGCGGCATCGTCGTCGCGCCGGGGCGCGTCGCCACGCTGTGCCATCGGCTCGCGGGCCGGGAATCGATCGACGTTGTCCCGGCCGATGGCCGCCGTCACCCCGCGCGTCTCGTTGCGGGCAACCAGGATCGCGATGTCTGCATCGTCGAAACGACGGAACTCGACGTTCCTGCTGTTCCTTTGACTGCACGAACCCCCGAAACTGCGAAGAAGGCCTATATGAGCGGTGCGCGCTTCGGCCGCCACGGCCTCGTTGCGGTGCGCGCGTGCTGCAATGCGTGGGTGGCGGACCACGGTGTGCATTTCGGTGTGGTTATGTCGCCCGACGAGACCGCACCGGTCGCGCCGCAGCCGGGCGCCGGCGTCTATGACGACCAGGATCGCCTGATCGGCATGGTTGTCGACCGCGCGGAAAAGACCGCGACGCTCTACATGGTGCTGCCGGTCGAATGGATCGCGACCGTGGCCGCGCGGATGCCGGCCGTCGACCTGCCGCTCGAGACGACCGCCTGGATGAGCCAGGCACGCGCGTACGATGCGGCGCAGGATCTCGACGGAATGATTCGCCACGATCGTGCATGGACGGCCGCGCGCCCGCAAAGCACGTGGGCCTGGAACCATCTCGGCAATGCATATCGCGCGAGCCGTTTGCCCGATCGTTTGACGCTCGCCCTGGCCGCCTATCGCCGCTCGGTCGAGATCGATCCGTCGTATGCAACGGGCTGGAACGGGCTCGGCGGGACCTACTCGGAAATGGGGCAGCCGGATCGCGCGATCGATGCATTCCGTTCCGGCATGCAGGCCGATCCGTCCGATGCGGTGATGGTCATGAACCTCGGTATCGTGTATTTCCAGCGCGACGACAAGGCTGCCGCGCGCCCATTGCTGGAGCGCGCGGTGCATGAATTGACCGGATTTCGACGGGCCTACGCCTGGGATCTGCTGGCCCGGGCGCAGGCGGACGGGCCGGCCGCCATCGGCGTGCTGCAGGACGCGGTGAAGGTGTTTCCGGACGATCCGCAGCTTTGGTACTCGCTCGGGCACACGCAGTACGAACTCGGGCACATGGCGGATGCGATCGGCAGCTACCAGCATGCGCTGACGGCCCTGAAAGCCCTGCCTGACAACCCCGTCGCGATCGCACGGGTCCAGGGTGCGCTGGCCCAGGCCTATGCACTGCACGACCAGCCCGACCAGGCGACTGCTGCGATGCGTCATGCGGTCGATGCGGCACCCGTCGATGCCGATTACTGGCTGCGGCGGGGCGCGCTCTACATGACGCAGTCGAACTTCACCGATGCGCTGAACGCGCTCGACCGCTCCATCGAGTTGAATGATCGCAACGCGCAGACGTGGGTGATGCACGGCACGACGCTGATGCAGCTTGGCCGGTATCCGCAGGCGGCAACGTCATACCGGCGCGCGATTGCGCTGGACGGTCGGCAGGCGGACTGGTGGAGTGCGCTCGCGAGCATGCTGAACGAATCGGGCCAGCCCGACGAAGCGATGGCGGCAGCCGGGCAGGCGTTGAAACTCGATCCGGTGAACCGGCTGGCGCTCGAGGCAACGGGCATCGCGGCGATCCGCGGCAACCGGCCCGATGCGGCGGTCGGGATCTTCGAGGGCATGAACCGCGCGTATCCCGACGACGCACACGTGATCGCCAACCTGGCGGTCGCCTATCGCCGCACCGGGCGGATCGATGACGCGATGCAGTTGTACCGCCGCGTCAAGACGCTGGATCCGCCGCTGGCGCAGCGGCTGTACGACGAGGAACTCAAGGGCGTCGCGACGCCGTGATGCGCGCGGGCGGGCCCGCGCGACCCGCCCAACGAAAACGCCACCCGAAGGTGGCGTTCGTTCGTCGTGCATCGCGCCGAAGCGCGACCGTCACTCGCTGCCGAGATAGAAGAAGCGGAACAGGAACACGGCCGCGATGATCCACACGATCGGCTTGACCGAGCGGGCCTGGCCCGTCAGCAGCTTGAGGCCGCCGTAAGCGATGAAGCCGAACGCGACGCCGTTCGCGATCGAGTACGTGAACGGCATCAGCAGCGCGGTGAGCGCGGCCGGCACGGCTTCCGTTGCATCGTCCCACGGCACCTCGACCATCTCGCGCAGCATCAGGCACGACACGTACAGCAGTGCCGGTGCCGTCGCATATGCCGGCACGACGCCGGCGAGCGGTGCGATGAACAGGCACGCGAGGAACAGCACCGCGACGGTGATGGCCGTCACGCCCGTGCGGCCGCCGGCCTGCACGCCCGATGCGCTTTCGATATACGCGGTGGTCGACGACGTGCCGAGCACCGAGCCCGCGACGATCGCCGTGCTGTCGGCGAGCAGCGCCTTGTTCAGGCGGTTCATCTTGCCTTCGACGAGCAGGCCCGCGCGGTTCGCGACGCCCATCAGCGTGCCGGTCGCATCGAACAGCTCGACGAGGAAGAACACGAGGATCACGTTGATGATGCCGGTCGACAGCGCGGCGCCGATGTCGAGCTTGAACAGCGTCGCATCGATCGACGGCGGCGCGGAGAACACGCCGTGGAACTGGTTGCCGCCGAAGAAGAACGACAGGATCGTCACGCCGATGATGCCGATCAGGATCGCGCCGCGCACGCGCAGGTGGTCGAGCGTGACGATCGTGAAGAAGCCGATGATCGCGAGGATCGTCGTGGGCTTGTGCAGGTCGCCGAGCGTGACGAGCGTGGCCGGGTTGCCGACGATCACGCCCGACGTCTTCAGCGAGATGATGCCGAGGAACAGGCCGATACCCGCGGTGATCGAGATCCGCAGCGATTTCGGAATGCCGTTGACGATCGCCTCGCGCACGCGGAACAGCGTGACGAGCAGGAACAGGCAGCCGGAGATGAACACCGCGCCCAGCGCGGCCTGCCACGTGAAGCCCATCCCCTTGACGACCGTGTACGCGAAATACGCGTTCAGGCCCATGCCGGGCGCGCATGCGATCGGGTAGTTCGCGTACAGCCCCATGATGATCGATGCCAGCGCCGCGACGAGGCAGGTCGCGACGAACACGGATTCCTTCGGCATGCCGGCGTCGCCGAGGATCGCGGGGTTGACGAAGATGATATAGGCCATCGTCAGGAACGTGGTGACGCCCGCGAGTATTTCGGTGCGGAAGTCGGTGCCGGCTTCAGCGAAGCCGAAATACCGCTTGATGGATTCCATGAAGGCGTTTCTCCGGTCGGGTTGTCGTGTTGCTTGTTGTGCCGAATTGTTGTACGGGCAGCGGACGGCGGGCTTAATGTAACCAGCCACTATTGCCCGGCTATCGGCGGATTGTAATAGCGCGGATAGCTCGGACGATATAGTTGGGGGCACGATCGCAAGATCGGTCGGCTGCCGGCGCGCGAACGGTCTGGCAACCCGGCCGCGCGGCGAAGGCGCGCATTTTACCGGTTCGGGTGGAACGAACCGGAAGAAATGGCGGAAACGGGAGCAAGGCAAGGGGGCGAGGCAAGTGAACGGAGCCGGCCGATGCGTGCGCAACAACGTGCGAAGCGAGCGCAAACCGGACGTGCAAGCGGACGCACAAAGCGGCGCGCGGTGTGGCGCGCGTGGCGGGTGCGGGATGACATCCGGCTGAAACGGAGCGCCCGCATGCTGCACGAACGTGGGGCAGGCAGCACGTGCGCGGCCGGTGCAGAGGCCCGGCAGCGGCGTGCAGCCGCCATTCTTCAGTCCAGGCGGTTGCCGATATCGGGCTATCGTGCGCCGAAGCCGTCCCGCCCGCAACTGTCATGTCGTGATGCGGGGGCGACTGTGGTTTCTGTGTAAAAGATTGCAAGACCCCATCGCATAAACCGGCAAGTCTTTCTAGGATAGATACACCGCGCATGCACACGCCGGCCGGTAATTGCCGACGCGGGGGAGTCGCAGTCCGTGCAGGCCGGGCGGTGAAGTGCGGTCAAGGCCGTTGCGCGTTCGGGCAGGCACGGCCGATTGCGATTGCCCGATGCGGGTTCGTCCGTAATCACGGAGGTCAGCATGTTGAACTGGATCAGCCGTTGGGCGATGCGACACGCCCCCACGCCGGAAAAAACCGCTGCGTCGATGCTCGTGACGGCGCGCATGGAACTGTTCGCTGCCGAACAGCGCGTCATCGACGCGAAATTACAAGCGGATTACTGGCGCACACGTGTGTCATTCCTCGAGGAGGTGCAGAAGCAGGGCATCGATCCGTGGGTGACCTCGCAGGCAGCGCAACGCCCCGACCTCGATTCCACTCCCCGCAGCACGGGCCCGCGTCTCGCCGCCAGCACCTGATGCATCAGCTGCATCGCGGCGCGCGATCGCTCGCGGCACGCACCGGCGTGTCGCGTCATTCGATGCGCACCCGCGGCGCCTCATGCCGCGGGTGCGCCCGTTTTCGGTCGCGGCCGTTCTGCGTCTCGCGTGCCTGACGGCACGTCGCTCATCCACTCCTTCCCGCTATCCCGAAGAGCAAACGTTGCACTTGCGCGAGCGTGCGCCTGAAGCGCTCGCCGCGACGCACGTAAGCGGTCGTGAGCGTCGCTTCGGCCGGCCGGTCGGCAACGGTGCCGAGCCAGATGCGTTCGCCGCGTGCGATGCGCAGCACGTCGCCGGGCTGCACCCAGCAATCGTCGACGCTCGGCGGGCGCGTGACCCACAGCGCCGCGCCATGCGTGCGGAGCTCCGCGTCCCGCGGCGCGCGCCAGGTCATCGTCGTGCGCGGCGCGACCGCGAAACGGATCACGACAGTCGGTAACGCGATTGTGCCGGCGTGGCGCCGATCGGGACGGTCAAACAGCGGGCTTGCCTGGTCCATCGTCTTCTCCAGTGATTGAGCCGGATGGATGACGCGCACCAGAACAAAAAGGCCTCATCCGTTTCCGGCGAGGCCTTGTGTGACATGCGGTACTGCCCGATTGCTAACGCACAAGCGCCTCCCGTGAACCATTCTTTCGAATGTTCATCGATCGATGAATCGAGGCGGAGACGAGCGTGTACGTAGGCATGCGAACGAGTTTGTCTTCGTGGAACGGCGTTGTCAACGACAATTTTCGAGATAGTGCAGGGGATGCGTCGGCGGCTGCGCGCGAGTGGCAGCGCACCCGGATCGCATGCGTCGCGACGCGTTCGTCATGAGCGACTTCGACATCGTTCGCGCAACAGGCTGCGCATTCGTACAAGCGCACGCGCGAGCCATGCACTGTGTCCCGTCGCGTACGCGGTCGTGATCGATGCTTCGGCCGGACGGGTGTCGTCGGTGCTCATCCAGATGCGATCGCCGCGCCGCACGCGCAGCACGTCGCCGGTTCGTATCCAGTAATCGTCGACGCTGCCCAGCCGCGTGACCCACAGCGTCGCGTCGTGCACGCGAATCTCGGCATCGTTTTGCGCGCGCCACGCCAGCGTCTTGCGCGGCGCGACCGTGAACTGGATCACGACCCGCGGCAACGCGATCGCATCGGTGCGGCACCGATCGGGGCAGACAACCAGCCGGCTTGCTTGGTCCATCGTCATCTCCATCCGTTGAGCCGGGCGGGATGACGCGCACCAAAACAAAAAGGCCCCATCCGTTTCCGGCGAGGCCTTGTGACATGCGCAACTGAATCTCGATGCTAACGCACAAGCGCCTCCAGTGATCGCCACGGATGGGCGTTCACTCGGTTTTCATGCGCGATGGCGGTGGGCTTGAGCATAAGCATGCGAACGAGTGTGTCGTGGCAGCGCATCAATGTCAACGGAAATTTCGAGATGCGTGACGGTTACGCGTCGCGTTGCGCGAGGCCGTTTACGAGCAGCTCGGACAGCAGGCCCGTCATCCCTTCCGGGTGCGTGGCCGCGCGCGCCTTCAGCTGTTCGACGAGTTCGGCGTTGAGCTTGCATGCGAACGGCACGAGGCCCTGTTCCTGGTCGAGCTTGCGCTGCGCGCGGCGGTCGAGCTTGACGGCTTCTTCGGCACCCTTGCCGAAACGTGCGGAGCTCGACTGCTTCATCGCGTGCGTCAGCTTGAGCGCCTTGTTCTTTTCGAGATCGGTTTTCTTCATGGCCATCGCGGCACCTCCGGGAAATTGAAGCCGCGATTGTACGCATTTCGGCGGGCGCCGCCCGTGGAGCCGGCAAGAAACCCGGTCAGGCGCCCTTCGTCGTGCCCCAGTTGCCGCCGTGCGCGGCCGCCTGTGCGGCCGGCGAGCGGGCGAGGTAGGCGAGCGCCTGTTCGGTCGAGCCTTCGTGATGCGGCGTATAGCCGGGCTTGAAATAGCGCAGCGCCGCGCCGATCACCTTCCAGAACGACGGCAGGTGCCCGCGCCGCGAGCCTTGCCACCACGCGAGCACGAAACCCGGGTAGCGGCCGGCGTCCGGGTCGCGCCGGTACATGAACTTCGCGCCCGTCGTGATGTAGTAGAGCAGCAGCAGGATCACGAACGCCATGTGCACGCAGCGCTCCGGATAGGTGCCGCCCATGTGCCGGTAGATGTCGAACGCGACCGTGCGGTGCTCGACCTCTTCCGCGCCGTGCCAGCGCAGCAGGTCGACCATCGTCGGGTCGGCTTTCCCCTCGTCGAGCCCGTGCGCGTTGAGCACCCAGTTGCCGAGATAGCCGAAGAAATGCTCGAGCGACGCGATCACCGCGAGTTGCTGCCGCAGCCAGAAACGCGTGTGGCCGATCTTCAGCCCGAGCGGCTGTTCGCCGAGCACGCGCGTGAACAGCCGGTTGAGCTTTTGCGTGAACGGCTTCGTGTCGATCCCGTGCCGGTCGTAGTAGTGCTTCAGCACGCCGCCGTGCGAACGCGAGTGCACGGCCTCCTGCCGCAGGAAGCCTTCGGCCTCGTCGCGCAGGCGCGCGTCGGTGATCAGCGGCAAGGCCTTGTTGTACACGCGGCAGAACCACAGCTCGCCTTCCGGGAACAGCAGGTTCAGCGTGTTGATGATGTGCGTGCTGCCCGGGTCGTTCGGCACCCAGGTGACCGGCGTGTCGCTGAAGTCGAACTTCACGTGCCGGGCCTTGATCTTGTGATAGTCGGCGGTATCGGTCATCTTTGTCTCCCTGTGCGGCGTCGTGCGCCGTCAATGCGATGCCATGCTGACGCGGGCGATCATCCGGCCGAGCCACGGCATGAAGCGGCCGACGAAACGCATGGCATGCGCCTCGCCGCCGACGGCGACGACGGGACGGTTGCGCAGCACGCCGTCGACCATCGCCTGCGCGACGGTTTCGGGTTTCAGGCCGCGCATCTGGTACAGCTTCGTCGCGCGCTTGCGCAGCCGCGCTTCGTCCTGTGCACTGGCGCCCGCGTATTGCGTCGACGCCATGATTCCGGTCTCCGCGAAGCCGGGGCACACGGCCGTCACGCCGATGCCCTTTTCCGCGAGCTCCGCGCGCATGCATTCGCTGAGCATCAGCACGGCGGCCTTCGTCGTCGCATACGCGGGCAGGTCGCGCGACGGCCCGAACGCGGCGGCCGACGCGGTGTTGACGATGTGCCCGCCGGTGCCGCGCGCGGCCATCTGCTGCGCGAACAGCCGCGAGCCGTGGATCACGCCCCACAGGTTCACGTGCAGGATGCGCTCCCAGTGCCGCGTGCTCGTGTCGAGGATGCCGCCGGCCATGCCGATGCCGGCGTTGTTGATCACCACGTCGGCGCCGCCGAGTTCGTCGCCGACCCACGTCGCCAGCGCTTCCATTTCGTCGGCGGACCCGACGTCGACGCGTTTCGCGTGGGCCTGCGCGCCGGTCAGCCCGATCAGTAGCGCGGTGCGTTCGGCGCTCGCGAGATCGATGTCGCACGCGACGATCGTCGCGCCTTCGCGCGCGAACGCGAGCGCCGCGCAGCGGCCGATGCCGCTGCCCGCGCCGGTGACCACCGCAACCTTGCCGCTGAAGCGGCCGCTCGTTGCGCGGCGGCGCGCGTTCGCGAGTGCGGGCGGCTCGTTGCCCGATTCGACCGCGTCGATCAGTTGCCCGGCCAGATCCGCGAAGCGCGCCGGATCGGCGAGCGGCAGCCAGTGGCCGGCCGCGACCTCACGGCGGTAGTACTGCGGCACCCAGCGCGACAGGTTCTCGGACAGCGCGGGGCTCACGTACTTGTCGCCGAGCGGCACGATCGTCTGCACCGGTGCATGCGCATGGCGTTCGCGCGGCGCGAACAGGCAGCGGATGAAGTTCGCGCGATAGAGGCGCACGCCGCGCGCGCCGTCGTCGGCTTGCGTCGGACGCGGCGCGACGGGCGTTTTCTCGAGCCGGCGCAGCAGGCGCGGCCATGCGCGGCCGAGCCACAGCCGCCAGCCGAGCTCCGGGATGAACGGCAGGTGGAACAGGTACACGTACCACGAGCGCACGAGCTGGCCGCCGAGCTTGGCGAGCGACGCGGGCGTCGGGTGCAGCACGCGTTCGCGCAGCCAGAAGCCGACATGGTCGAGGCACGGCCCCGAGCACGACGTGTATGACGCGATGCGGCCGGAAAGGCGCGGATCGGTGACGAATTCCCAGCCCTGGATCGAGCCCCAGTCGTGCGCGACCAGATGTACGGCGCGACCGGGGCAGAGCGCGTCGATCACCGCGACGAAATCGTCGGTCAGCTTCGCGAGGTGGTAGTCGGCCGTGCGCTGCGGCACGCCGGACAGGCCCGCGCCGCGCACGTCGTACGCGATCACGTAGTGTTTGCGCGCGAGCAGCGGCGCGACGTGCTGCCAGACGCTGCTGTCGTCGGGATAACCGTGCACGAGCACGACCGGCGAGCGGGCCGGGTCGCCCCAGGTCCTGACCGCGAGCGTCAGGTCGCCGGAGGCGACCGCCGTTTCGCCATGAACCGATTCGAACAGGGCCAGCGGCGCTTCGTCGGAAAGAGGCTGCATCGTGAGTCCGTCGTTCAGGGAGTGGGGAGAAAGGCGGGTTCGCGTCAGGCGGCGGCCGGCACGGTCGCGACGGCCTGCGCACGCTCGGCCAGGCGGCGCTGCCAGCGGCGCACGTGCGGCAGGTCGTCGTCGAGCCAGTACGCGTCGTCTTCGGTGATCACGAGCAACTCTTCGAATTTCGCACCGACGCCGGCGAAGCCGAGATGCGGCTCGACGGCCCACAGGCCCGGCACGGGTGCATGCTCGGAGCGGCGGTCGATCGACCACAGCGGCGACCAGCCTTGCTGTTTTGCCGCGCGCCCCTGGTCAAGCAGCAGGTTGCGCGTCGCGTTCAGCCCGAAGCGCGCGACGAAGCGCGGCTTCGACAGCTTGTGGATCTTCGCGACGCGATGCGCGAGCACCTTGAACGGATAGGCCTTGTGGCGCGGCTCGACGCCCTGGCGGCGGCACAGCGCGTCGACTTCCTGCGCGACCTCGGCCATCGGCCGGCGCGCCTTCACGAGCCGCACGATCAGGTCGCGATGGTCCATCAGGTCGTCCTGCAACTGCTCGAGGATCGGGTTCTGGCCGAGGCAGTGCGCGTAGCCGACGTCGGCCACGATGCCGTCGAGCACCGGCGCGACGTCGAGGATCACCGGCATGTCGGTTTCGAGCTGCCGGTTGCTCGGGAAGAACGCGAGATTGAAGCCGCCCATGTGCTTGAGGCCCGAGAAGCCCTGGAAGGCGGTGCGGTCGCCGAACCACGCGAACGGCTTGTGCAGCCAGTCGTGTACGCCGTTGTCCTGCAGCCATTCGGTCAGGAGGCGAGCGGCTTCCTTTTCGGTGATGCCGGGGTAGAGCATCGCGCCGACGGTCTCGACACAGCGGTAGGCAAGCTGCTGGACCGTGCGGAATTGCGGCAGCTCGTCGAGGTGGACTTCCGGCAGCGAGTGGTCGGCCATGATGCGTCTCCAAGGGGGCGCTGATCCGGAATCCGTCCGCCGGCGTCGCCGTCACGGGTTATTCAGTCAGCATTTAATGTGTCATTGAACAATGTAACGATCATAGACGGTTCCGCGTGCCGGGACGTGAGGATTTGTCCTAATGGCAGGGGGAAATGGAGGGGAGCCTCTAGGTTTCCGGACGATGTCGCGAGCGGGTGCGTCGCCGGACCGGACGGCCGTGTTCGATCGTTTCGTGATGCCCGGCATGTCGCGCCGGATCAACTCGCCGTCGTGTCGCGGCGTGACGCTGTCAAATTGCCGAAATAATTTCGACACATCATTCGCCCCCGATTCGAAGCCGTCCCGGCTTCGCGGTGGCGATGACCCGCCAATGCGCCGCACGGGGCAGTGAACGGAACCGATTCGACATTTCCACGGAGAGACCATGCAACGCCGCCAGTTCATGAACACCCTTGCCGCGGCGACCGCTGCGACGTCGCTGATGCTCAAGGCCGGCACCGCCGACGCAAAGAGCGCCACCGCGCCGGACGCGCTGGACCCGGGCCGCTGGTCGCCGTTCAACGCCGCGCGCCTGCAGGCGGTGCTCGACCAACATGGCGTCGCGAGCGCGCGCTACGACGAAAAGCGCCGCCCATACGCGGTGTTCGACTGGGACAACACGTGCATCATGAACGACTGCGAAGAGGCGTTGCTGATGTACCAGATCAACCATCTGCAATACAAGCTGACACCGGACGAATTCGTCGGCGTGATGTGGAAGGACGTCCCGAAGGGCGCGTTCATGAAGGACTACACGACCGTCGACGGCAAGCCGGTGACGATGGAGGATCTCGCCGCCGACGTCGAATCCGACTACCGCTGGCTCTACGCGAACTACAAGGGTTTCGGCGGCAGCAAGAGCCTCGACGAGATTCACGAGACCGACCAGTTCAAGGATTTCCGCGCGAAGCTGTACTTCATGTACGACGCGATCTGCGACACGCACCCGCTCGAAGTCGGCTACAAGTGGATCATCTATTTCTACAAGAACATGACGACCGCCGAGCTGCAGGCGATGGCGGAAGCGTCGGACAACTACGGGATCGGCGACGCGCTGCGCAAGGTTCGCTACGAAAGCCCGAAGACGCTGCCGGGCAAGGCCGGCGTCGTGGCCGACACGCATTTCCACGGCATTCGCATCCATGAGGAAATCCGCGCGGTGATGCACACGCTGCGCGCGAACGGCATCGACGTGTACGTGAGCACCGCGTCGCTCGACGATGTGGTGCGCGTGTTCGCCGGCAATCCGAACTACGGCTACGGCGTGCCGCCGGAGAACGTGATCGGCCTGCGCCTCGACATGCAGGACGGCAAGTACACGAGCACCTATCCGGCCGGCTGGCATTTCAACTGGGGGCCCGGCAAGACGGTGGGCATCCGTAACGTGCTCGTATCGAAGAAGGGCTACGGCCCGCTGCTGGTGTTCGGCGACAGCGACGGCGACGCGTGGATGCTGCGCGACTTCAAGGACACCGCGGCCGGCGTGATCGTCAACCGGATGAAGAAGGGCGAGATCGGCGCGGACAGCAAGCTCGCGGCTGGGCAGATCGGCCAGCCGGATGCGCGCTTCCTGCTGCAGGGCCGCGACGAGCACACGGGCCTGATGATTCCCGACGAGAAGTCGATCAAGTACGGCAAGAGCGAGCGCAAGCTGCTCGCCTGACGGGTGCCTGCTGCCGGGTGCCGGGCCGTGGCGGCCCGGTGTCCGGCGGGATCGACGGCGGCGCGTCGCGCGGGCCGGAACTCGCGCGTCTCAGCGCTCGCGCGGCGTACCCAACCGATCCAGCAACGCCCCCAGCAGATCGATCGGCAGCGGAAACACGATCGTCGAGTTCTTGTCCGCCGCGATCGTCGTCAGCGTCTGCAGGTAGCGCAGTTGCATCGCCTGCGGCTGCAGTGCGAGCCGCTGCGCGGCCTGCAGCAGCTTCTCCGATGCCTGCAGTTCACCCTCCGCATGAATCACCTTCGCTCGCCGCTCGCGTTCGGCTTCGGCCTGTCGCGCGATCGCGCGGATCATCGTCTCGTTCAGGTCGACGTGCTTGATCTCGACGGTCGATACCTTGATCCCCCATGCATCGGTCTGCGCATCGAGCGTCTTCTGGATGTCGGCGTTCAGCTGTTCGCGCTCGGCCAGCAGCGCATCGAGCTCGTGCTTGCCGAGCACCGAACGCAGCGTCGTCTGCGAGAGCTGGCTCGTCGCGTCGAAGAAGCGCGCGACCTGGATCACGGCCTTTTCCGGATCGACGACGCGGAAATACACGACCGCATTCACCTTCACCGACACGTTGTCGCGCGTGATCACGTCCTGCGGCGGCACGTCGAACACGACGGTGCGCAGGTCGATCCGCACGACTTGCTGAACGATCGGGATGATCAGCACGAGCCCCGGCCCCTTCACTTTCCAGAACCGGCCGAGCATGAACACGACGCCGCGCTCGTACTCGCGGAAGATGCGGATCGACGACGCAACGAGCACCACGGCGAAGACGATCAGGACGCTGCTGAAGCCGAATGTGTAGCCGATCATGTTGGTTCACCTTGATGTTGTTGTTCCTGCGCCGGCACGTCGTACAGCGGCGCGACGGTGAGCATCAGCCCCTGGCGGCCGGTGACGCGTACGCGGCAGCCGGCTGCGAGCGGCACGCTGCTCGCGACGCGCCAGCGCTCGCCATGCACGCGCGCCCAGCCCGCGGCCGATGGAGCGGTGCCGGCCGCGCCGTGCGGCTGGTCGGCGCGCAGGCCATCGTCGAGCACTTCGCCGATGCTGCCGACCATCGCCTCGGCACCCGTCACGACCGGGCGCCGCCGCGCGCGCAGCGCGACGCTCGACACCCCCGCGACGAGCAGCCCGCCGCCGAGCGCCAGGCTCGCGATCACGGGCCACGGAATCCCGTAGCCGGGCACGTCGGTGTCGATCAGCATCAGCGCGCCGATCGTGAACGACACGATCCCGCCGAAACCGAGCACGCCGAAGGTCGGCAGGAACGCCTCGGCGACCAGGCAGCCGAGGCCGAGCAGCACGAGGCCGAGGCCCGCATAGCTGATCGGCAGCAACTGCATCGCGAACAGCCCGACCAGCAGGCAGATCGTGCCGGCGACGCCCGGCAGCACGAAGCCGGGGTTCGCGAACTCGAAGAAGAGGCCGTAGATGCCGATCGTCAGCAGGATCAGCGCGACGTTCGGATCGGCGATGATCGCGAGGAAGCGGCTGCGCCAGTCGGGTTCGACGATGACGAGCGGCGCATGCGTGGTCGCGAGCTTCACCGTGCCGGCGGTGGTCGTTGCGGTATGGCCGTCGAGCTGGCGCGCGAGGTCGGCCGGATCTTGCGCGATCAGGTCGACGACGTGCTGCGCGCGCGCCTCGCTGGCCGACAGGCTGACGGCTTCGCGCACCGCGCGCTCGCCCCATTCGGCATTGCGCCCGCGCAGCTGCGCGAGGCCGCGGATGTAGGCGGACGCGTCCTGCATCGCCTTGCGGATCTCGGTCGATTGCGTGTCGGTCGGCAATGCGGCCTGCGTGGCGGCCTCGGACGCACCGGATGCCCCTGACGCACCCGGGGTTCCGGCCGGCGGGCGCGGTGCAGCGGGGTTCGCACCCGGCGGCGCGGCACCGCCGATGCCGAACTGCACCGGCGACGCCGCGCCGAGATTGGTGCCGGGCGCCATAGCCGCGAAGTGGCTGGCATAGACGATGTAGGTGCCCGCGCTGGCGGCCCGCGCGCCGCCCGGCGCGACGAACGCGGCGACCGGCACGGGCGAGCCGAGGATGGCCTTGATGATCTGCCGCATCGACGTGTCGAGGCCGCCGGGCGTGTCGAGCTGCAGGATCGCGAGCGGCGCGTGCTGGCGTGCCGCACGGTCGAGCGAGCGCACGATGAAATCGGCGCTGGCGGGCCCGATCGCGCCGTTGATCGGGATCACGATGACCGGGCGGGCGGCGGCAGGTGCGGCGGGTGTGTCGGCGGACGGCGGCGCGGCGACCGCGGCGACCGCGGCACACACGACGAGCAGCGCCGCGAACAGCGCGGCGCGCGCGACCCGCGCGGACAGCGGGTGACGAGGGTGGCCGCCGGGCGTGGCAGGCACCGGCGACGGCCCGTGACGGTGAACGTGCATCGGGGCGTCCGGGCGGCGCGTGGCCGTGCGCCATCCGGCTTGCGGAAAGGGCGTGGGCCCGATGCTTAAAGATTAGGCGGTTTCGGCGGAAAGCGCGAAGCGAGCGCCGTGCCGGCCGGCCTCAGCTCGCGCCGCCGCCGCGCGCGAGCACTTCGTCGCGATAGTCGGCCGGGCTGCGTCCGCTCCATTTGCGGAATGCGCGGTAGAACGCGCTCGGTTCCGCGAAACCGGTTGCAGCCGCGACGTCGGCGATCGTGCGCGCGGGGTCGGCCAGCGCCTCGAACGCGAGGTCGCGCCGCAGCGTGTCCTTGATCGACTGGTACGCGTGGCCTTCCTGGTGCAGCTTGCGGCGCAGCGTGGCCTCGGCCACGTGCAGCCGCGCGGCCATCCCGCCCGCGCCCGGCCACGCGGCGGGCGGCATCCCGCGCAGCACCGCGCGCACGCGCTGCGCGAGCGCGTTCGGGTTGCGGTACTTGACGATGAAGCTCGCCGGCGCGTTGCGCAGGAACGTCTTCAACGTTTTCGCGTTCTGCACGACCGGCAGCGTCGCGAATTCGGGATCGAAATCGACATACGAATCGGGTTCGTTGAAACGCATGTCGTCGCAGAACATCGACGGATATTCATGGTCGGCGGGCGGCGTGTCGCAGCGGAAGCTCGCATGCAGCA
Source organism: Burkholderia sp. ZZQ-2 (assembly GCF_050768715.1). NCBI lineage: Bacteria > Pseudomonadati > Pseudomonadota > Betaproteobacteria > Burkholderiales > Burkholderiaceae > Burkholderia > Burkholderia sp. ZZQ-2. The sequence continues at coordinate 136,457 of NZ_LDVA01000260.1, forward strand.
GCGGGATGCGCCGCCCGATCAGCCAGCAGGTCAGCCCGTAGACGATGATGAAATAGGTCGCGTACGTGAACATCGCCGGCGTCGCACCGTTGTTGCGGTGCACGAAGCGCAACCGCACGCGCTGCGGGTTCGCGTCGAGTTCGGCGTGCAGGTCGTCGAGCACGCAGTGCATGAAATTCACCGCGCGCGCCATCGCGTGCAGGCCGTCGCGCGCGGTTAGCGCCGCCTGGCTCATCGCGATGAAACTGCCGCTGCGCATCGGGTGGCGATCCTGCCCGAAAAACTCGTCGTCGAGCGTGCGCGCGATCGCGTTCCACAGTGCGCCATATTGTTGCGCGGACACGCGTGCGCGCGGCTGCCCGAGCAGCGCCGGGGCGATGCCGGCCTGCGCGAGCAGCGGTTCGGCCGCGACGCCGCGCCGGGTCGCGAGCGCGACGCTGTAAGCGACGAGGCTGATCGCGACGGTTCCCTTGTCTTCCTGCTTCATCCGTGCCGCCGGTGTGGCAAAAACGCTCAGTGTAAATGAGCGGCGCGAGCATCGAACAGTCGCGCGTGCTTGCCTACACTTGTTGCATCGAAACGCAAGGACGGTCGCGCCCGGCGGCCGCGGGAGACAGCAGCACCATGGACGAGCTTTACACCGAAGACCAGCGGATGATCCGCGACGCCGCACGCGCCTTTGCCACCGAGATGCTGGCACCGAACGCGGCGCAGTGGGACCACGATGCGCACCTGCCTGACGCCATCGTCGCGCAGCTCGGCGAACTCGGCCTGCTCGGGATGATCGTGCCGCAGGAGCTGGGCGGCTCGTATACGGACTACGTAGCCTACGCGCTGGCGATGGAGGAAGTCGCCGCCGGCGACGCCGCGTGCGCGACGATGATGAGCGTGCACAACTCGGTCGGCTGCGGGCCGATCCTCGGTTTCGGCACGCCCGCGCAGAAGGATCGCTGGCTGGCCGACATGGCGGCGGGCCGCGTGATCGGCGCATTCTGCCTGACCGAGCCGCAGGCCGGCTCCGAGGCGAACAACCTGCGCACGCGTGCGGAACTGCGCGACGGCAAATGGGTGCTGAACGGCGCGAAGCAGTTCGTGACCAACGGCCAGCGCGCCGGGGTGGCGATCGTTTTTGCCATGACGGACCCGGAAGCCGGCAAGCGCGGCATTTCCGCGTTCCTGGTGCCGACCGACACGCCGGGTTTCATCGTCGGCAAGCCCGAGAAGAAGATGGGCATCCGTGCATCGGATACGTGCCCGATCACGTTCGAGAACTGCGCGATTCCGGAAGAAAACCTGCTCGGCAATCGCGGCGAAGGGTTGAAGATCGCTTTGTCGAATCTCGAGGGCGGCCGCATCGGCATCGCCGCGCAGGCACTCGGCATCGCGCGCGCCGCGTTCGACAAGGCGCGTCGTTATGCGGGCGAGCGCGTGCAGTTCGGCAAGCCGATCGCCGAGCATCAGGCGATCCAGCAGAAGCTCGCCGACATGGCCGTGCAGATCAACGCCGCGCGCCTGCTCGTGCATCACGCGGCGAAGCTGCGCACGGCCGGCTTGCCGTGCCTGTCGGAAGCGTCGCAGGCGAAGCTGTTCGCGTCGGAGATGGCCGAGCGCGTGTGTTCGGACGCGATCCAGATCCACGGCGGCTACGGCTACCTGGTCGATTACGAAGTCGAGCGCCACTATCGTGACGCGCGCATCACGCAGATTTACGAAGGCACCAGCGAAGTGCAGCGGATGGTGATCGCGCGGCAGCTTTGAGCCGCGACATTCCGCGTCGAAAGGAAGCATCGCGCAGGGCACGAGGGCAGTGCGGTGAACGCGGCACGCAACGACGTGACCGTGCACCGCGACAGAGGAGACCGGAGCCATGTTGCCGGTTCACCGCGAGGCATGGGACGAGAGCAAGCGCTAAAGCGCTAACTCTCGTCGACAGGAGACAAAACGATGACGGTACAGGCATTCCTGAACGCACGCGACTTTCTGCTGCGCCATCGCACCGACTACGAAACCGCGTACCGCGATTTCGAATGGCCGGTGCTCGACGCGTTCAACTGGGCGCTCGACTACTTCGACCCGATGGCGCGCGGCAACGACCAGCCCGCACTGTGGATCGTCGACGCGGCCACCGGCACGGGCGATCCGTATTCGTTCGCGCAGATGTCCGAGCGTTCGTCGCGGATCGCGAACTGGCTGCGCTCGATCGGCGTCGTGCGCGGCGACCGCATCCTGCTGATGCTGCCGAACCGTGTCGAGCTGTGGGACGCGATGCTCGCCGCGATGAAGCTGGGCGCGATCGTCCTGCCCGCCACCACGCAGCTGTCGCCCGACGACGTGCGCGACCGCGTGCAGATCGGCGGCGCGAAATACGCGATCGTCGACGAGAACGAAACCGCGAAATTCGACCAGCCCGGCCTCGGCCTCGCGCAGAAGATCGTCGCCGGCGCGCCGCGCGCGGGCTGGCTCGCGATGAACGACGGTTATGCGGCGAGCGCCGAATTCGAGCCGGACGCCGTCACGCACGCGAACGATCCGATGCTGCTGTACTTCACGTCGGGCACGACGTCGAAGCCGAAACTCGTCGAGCATACGCACCGCACCTATCCGGTCGGGCACCTGTCGACGATGTACTGGGTCGGCCTGCAGCCGGGCGACATCCACTGGAACATCAGCTCGCCGGGCTGGGCGAAACACGCGTGGAGCTGCTTCTTCGCGCCGTGGAACGCGCAGGCCTGCGTGTTCGCATTCAACTACGCGCGCTTCGAGCCGAAGGTGGTGCTCGATGCGCTCGTCAAATACCAGGTGACGACGCTGTGCGCGCCGCCCACCGTGTGGCGCATGCTCGTGCAGCAGCCGCTCGCGTCGTTCGACGTGAAGCTGCGCGAGATCGTCGGCGCGGGCGAGCCGCTGAATCCCGAGATCATCGAGCGCGTGAAGAAGGCGTGGGGCATCGCCATTCGCGACGGTTACGGCCAGACCGAGACGACCTGCCTGATCGGCAACTCGCCGGGCCAGCCGGTGGTCGCGGGCTCGATGGGCCGGCCGCTGCCCGGCTACCGGATTACGCTGCTCGACCCGGACGGCGCGCCCGTGACCGAAGGCGAGGTCGCGCTGCCGATCGGCGCCGACGTCGCGCGCCCGGTGGGCCTGATGAAAGGCTATGCGAACAACCCCGATGCAACCGCCTACGCGATGTGCGACGGCCACTACCGCACGTCGGACATCGCGATGCGCGGCGACGACGGTTACTACGTCTACATCGGCCGCGCGGACGACGTGTTCAAGTCGTCCGACTACCGGCTGAGCCCGTTCGAACTTGAAAGCGTGCTGATCGAGCATCCGGCGATCGCGGAAGCGGCTGTCGTGCCGAGCCCCGACCCCGTGCGGCTGTCGGTGCCGAAGACCTTCATCACGCTGCGGCAGGGCTACGAGGAAAGCCCCGCGCTCGCGCTGGAGATCTTCCGTTTCTCGCGCGAGAAGCTCGCGCCTTACAAGCGCATCCGCCGCCTGCAGTTCGCCGATCTGCCGAAGACGATCTCGGGGAAGATCCGCCGCGTCGAGCTGCGCCGCCGCGAGATCGAGCGCGGCGACGACGCGAGCGCGCGCATGCCCGGCGAATACTGGGAAGAAGATTTTGCTGCCGAACTGAAATGACGTGACCGCGGGCCGCGCGCCGCCTGTCGCGGCCGCCGCCCGCAGCCGAATTGAACCGGCCGCGCGGCGATATCGCGCTTCGCGGCCCTCTGCAAGGAGAAGGGATCGATGAACGCGAATCCGACGCCCCAAACGGGGCAAGACGTGCCGACGGTCAAGCTGCTGATCGACGGCGCTTTCGTCGAGTCCGCCACGAAAGAGTGGCGCGACATCGTCAATCCGGCGACGCAGCAGGTGCTCGCGCGCGTGCCGTTCGCGACCGTCGCGGAAGTCGACGCGGCCGTGCAGGCCGCGCACGCCGCGTATGCGACGTGGAAGAACACACCGATCGCCGCGCGCATGCGCATCATGCTGAAGTTCCAGGATCTGGTGCGCACGAACCAGCAGCGCATCGCGAAGACGCTGACGGCCGAGCAGGGCAAGACGATTCCCGATGCCGAAGGCGACATCTTCCGCGGCCTCGAAGTCGTCGAGCATGCCTGCTCGATCGGTTCGCTGCAGCTCGGCGAATTCGCGGAGAACGTCGCGGGCGGCGTCGATACCTACACGCTGCGCCAGCCGCTCGGCGTGTGCGCGGGTATCACGCCGTTCAACTTCCCCGCGATGATTCCGCTGTGGATGTTCCCGATGGCGATCGTCTGCGGCAACACGTTCGTGCTGAAGCCGTCCGAGCAGGACCCGATGTCGACGATGGAGCTCGTCGAGCTCGCGATCGAGGCCGGCGTACCGAAAGGGGTACTGAACGTCGTGCACGGCGGCAAGGAAGTCGTCGACGCGATCTGCACGCATCCGCTCGTGAAGGCGATCTCGTTCGTCGGCTCGACGACCGTCGGCACGCATGTGTACAACCTCGGCAGCGCGCACGGCAAGCGCGTGCAGTCGATGATGGGCGCGAAGAACCATGCGGTCGTGCTGCCCGATGCGAACCGCGAGCAGACGATCAATGCGCTCGTCGGCGCCGGCTTCGGCGCGGCGGGGCAGCGCTGCATGGCGACGTCGGTCGCGGTGCTGGTTGGCGAAGCGCGCGACTGGCTGCCCGATCTCGTCGCGAAGGCGAAGCTCTTGAAGGTGAATGCGGGCGCGGAAGCCGGCACCGACGTCGGCCCGGTCGTGTCGAAGGCCGCGAAGGCGCGCATCCTGTCGCTGATCGAAGCGGGCGTGAGCGAAGGCGCGAAGCTCGAGCTGGACGGTCGCGACGTGAAGGTGGCCGGCTACGAAAGCGGCAACTTCATCGGCCCGACGATCTTCTCGGGCGTGAAGACCGACATGTCGATCTACACGCACGAAATCTTCGGCCCGGTGCTCGTCGTGCTCGAAGCCGACTCGCTCGACGACGCGATCGCGCTCGTCAACGCGAACCCGTTCGGCAACGGCGTGGGCCTGTTCACGCAAAGCGGCGCGGCCGCGCGCAAGTTCCAGAGCGAGATCGACATCGGCCAGGTCGGCATCAACATCCCGATCCCGGTGCCCGTGCCGTTCTTCAGCTTCACGGGCTCGCGCGGCTCGAAGCTCGGCGATCTCGGCCCGTACGGCAAGCAGGTCGTGCAGTTCTACACGCAGACCAAGACGGTCACCGCGCGCTGGTTCGACGACGACACGACGGCCGGCCCGGTGAATACGACGATCCGGCTGCACTGAGCCGTGGAGGACACCAAAATGAAAATCGGTTTTATCGGCCTCGGCCACATGGGCGCGCCGATGGCGCTGAACCTGCTGAAAGCCGGCCATGAAGTGCACGCGTTCGACCTGAGCGCCGACGCCTTGCGCGCACTGCAGGATGCCGGCGCACAGGTGGCCGCGTCGCCGCGCGATGCCGCATCGGGCGCGACGTTCGTCATCACGATGCTGCCGGCCGCGCCGCACGTGCGCTCGGTGCTGTCCGGCGAGAACGGCGTGCTCGCCGGCCTCGGCGCGGGCGCGACCGTGATCGATTCGAGCACGATCGACCCGGCGAGCGCACAGGCGTTCGGCGCGCTGGTGCGCGAGCACGGCGGCGCGTTCGTCGATGCGCCCGTGTCGGGCGGCACCGGCGGCGCGGCGGCCGGCACGCTGACCTTCATGGTCGGCGGCAGCGACGCGGATTTCGAGCGCGTGAAGCCCGTACTCGCGGGCATGGGCAAGAACATCGTCCATTGCGGCGCGACGGGCATGGGGCAGGTCGCGAAGGTCTGCAACAACCTCGTGCTCGGCATCTCGATGGCGGCGGTGTCGGAGGCGATGTCGCTCGGCGTCGCGCTCGGCATCGACCCGAAGGTGCTGGCCGGCATCGTCAACACGTCGACGGGCCGCTGCTGGAGTTCGGACACCTACAACCCGTATCCGGGCGTGATCGAGACCGCGCCGTCGTCGCGCGGTTACTCGGGCGGCTTCGGCACCGACCTGATGCTGAAGGATCTCGGCCTCGCGAACGACGCCGCGAAGCAGGCCCGCCAGCCCGTCTATCTCGGCGCGCTCGCGCAGCAGCTGTACCAGACGATGAGCAGCCGTGGCGACGGCCAGCTCGACTTCTCGGCGGTGATCCGCCTGTACCAACCGGCCAGCAAGAAGGACGCGTCATGATCGAACTGGACTACGTCGACGACGGCGCGATCGCGTGCGCGACGCTCAAGCGTCCGCCCGCGAACGCCTTTACCGCCGACGGCCTGCGGCAACTGCAGGACACCGTCGCCGAACTGAATGCGAACCCGCGCGTGCGCGCGCTGGTGATCACGGGCGACGGCCCGAAGTTCTTCAGCGCGGGTGCCGACCTCAACACCTTCGCCGAAGGCGACCGCGCGGTCGCGCGCGCGATGGCGTCGCGCTTCGGCGCGGCGTTCGAGGCGCTGCACGACGCGCGTGTCGTGACGATCGCGGCGATCAACGGCTACGCGATGGGCGGCGGCCTCGAATGCGCGCTCGCGTGCGACCTGCGGATCGCCGAAACTCATGCGCAGATGGCGCTGCCCGAGCCGTCGGTCGGCCTGCTGCCGTGCGGGCTCGGCACGCAGACGCTGCCCTGGCTCGTCGGTGAAGGCTGGGCGAAGAAGATCATCCTGACCGGCGCGCGTGTCGACGCGGCCACCGCGCTGCGCATCGGCCTCGTCGAGGACGTCGTGGAGTCGGGCGCGTCGCGCGATGCGGCGCTGGCGCTGGCGCGCAACGTCGCGCGGCAGAGCCCGCACGCGGTCGCGTACAGCAAGGAGCTGATCGGCCTCGCGCGCCGCGGCGTGCCGTGCGGCGCGGCGCTCGCGGTCGAGCGCGAACGCTTCGTCGACCTGTTCGATACCAGCGATCCGCGCGAAGGCGTGGCCGCGTTCCTCGGCAAGCGCGCGCCGCAGTGGCACACCGACGGGGAGGGGCAACGATGAGCACGCCGGTCACGAATCATGACGCGTTCGCGGAGCATGCCCCCGAGGTGCTGTTCCGCGTGGTGAATCGCGTGGCGCTGATCACGCTGAACCGGCCGGCCGCGCTCAACGCGCTGTCGTACGCGATGATCGGCGAGCTGGCCGCGCTGCTCGAACGCTGCCGCCACGACGACCAGATCGTCGCGGTCGTGCTGCGCGGGGCGGGCGAGAAGGGCTTCTGCGCGGGCGGCGACGTGCGTGCGCTATACAGGATGGTCGCGCAGCGCGAAACCTGGCTGCCGTTCTTCGTCGACGAGTATCGGCTCGACTACGCGATCCATACGTTCCCGAAGCCGGTGGTCGCGCTGATGGACGGCGTGACGATGGGCGGCGGGATGGGCCTTGCGCAGGGCGCCGCGTTGCGCGTCGCGACCGAGCGCAGCAAGATCGCGATGCCGGAAACGCGCATCGGCCTCGTGCCCGATGTCGGCGCGACGCATTTCCTGTCGCGCATGCCGGCGGAACTCGAGCTGTACGTCGGGCTGACCGGCGCGATGCTGTCCGGTGCCGACGCGCTGACCGCGAAGCTCGCGGATCTGTGCGTGCCGTCCGCGTGGCTCGACACGTTCGAGACGCGCATCGAAAGCGTCAAGTGGGAAGGCGATGCGCTGCCGCTGCTGCGCAAGGTGTTCGAGCCGCCCTGCAACGTCGTGCCGCATGCGGCGCTCGACGGGCAGATGCCGTGGATCGTGCGTCACTTCGACAAGCGCTCGACCGTCGAGCGGATCGTTGCGACGCTGACGCAGGATCTCGCGCGCGAGGAACTGTCGCGCGAGCACCGTCAATGGCTGCAGGCGACGCTCGATGCGCTCACGGGCCATTCGCCGACGATGCTGTACGTGACGCGCGAGGCGCTGCTGCGCGGCCGCCAGATGACGCTCGCCGAATCGTTCCGGATGGAGCTCGGCATCGTCGCGCGCGCGATCGAGGAAGGCGACTTCTGCGAAGGCGTGCGCGCGCATCTCGTCGACAAGGATCGCAAGCCGCGCTGGGCACCCGCGTCGCTCGTCGAGCTGCGCGCCGAACGCGTGCGGCATTTCCTCACGTCGCCGTGGAAGCTGTTCGCGCATCCGCTCGCCGATCTCGGCGCGGCGTGAGCGCGTAGCCGGCGCGCCGTGCGGGCACAGGCTGCCGCGCGGCGCGCGTGTCATTTCACCGCTCGATCATCGGCGGAATCGCCTGCGCGAACGCGTCGATCACGCAGCGCGTCTTGCGCGGCAGGTAGCGCGTCTTCGGCCAGATCGCGTGGATGTCGCCTTCGCAGACGAAGCAGCGGTCGAGCACGACCGTCATCTCGCCGCGCTTCACGTAGTGATCGAGCAGCCAGCTCGGCAGCCAGGCGATCCCGAACCCCGATGCGCCGGCCGCCGCGATCGCCTGCACGTCGTCGAAACTGAGCTGGTGCGGCATGTCGATACGTACCGTCGAGCCGTCCGGCGCGCGCAAGTCCCACGGTTGAACCACGCCCGAGCGTGAATACGCGATCGTCCGGTGATGCTTCAGGTCGTCGAGCGTCTTCGGCATCCCGTGGCGGGCGAGATACGACGGCGCCGCGCCGAGGCTCCCGTATTGCGTGCCGAGCCGCCGCACCGCGAGGCTCGTGCTGTCCGCGAGCGTGCCGATCCGCACCGCGAGGTCGATGCCTTCCTCGACGAGATCGACGAAACGGTCGGTGATCGACACGTCGATCCGCAGATCCGGGTAGGTGCGTGCGAGATCGAGCACGACGGGCGTCACGCAGTGGTGCCCGAACGCGAGCGGCACGCTCAGGCGGAGCTTCCCGCGCGGCTCGTTGCGGCCGCAGTCGAGGTCGGCCTCCGCCGCTTCCAGTTCCGCCAGCGCGCGCACGCAGCGGTCGTAGTACGCCTGGCCGTCGTCGGTCAGGCTCTGGCTGCGCGTCGTGCGCTGCAGCAGCCGCGCACCGAGCCGCTTCTCGAGCCGTGCGACCGCCTTGCCGACGGCCGAACGCGTCATGTCGAGCCGCTCCGCCGCGAGCGCGAAGCTGCCCGATTCCACTACCTGGACGAAGGTCGTCACGCCGTCGAGTCTGTCGGTCATCGGAGGGAGGGGTGATTGAGTCCTGTGGTTCCCCAGTCTGGAGAAATACCTGCGTCAATGGGGATCAGAATTCTCACTATAGTACCGATTCCGGTTCAGCGTGCGTTGCCGGCCGCGCGCGACCCATCCTTCTCATCTGGAGGCGCGCGGCCCGTTGCCGGGCCGCCGCGCAATACGCATGACGCTATCCGACTCCCGCAGGAATGCGGTCGCGCTCGCGGCCGTCTGTCTCACGTCGCTGATGTTCGGCCTCGAAATCTCGAGCGTGCCGGTGATCCTGCCGACGCTCGAACACGTGCTGCATGGCGATTTCAACGGCATGCAGTGGATCATGAACGCGTACACGATCGCGTGTACGACCGTGCTGATGGCGGCCGGCACGCTCGCCGACCGGTTCGGCCGCAAGCGCGTGTACGTGACCGGTACCGTGCTGTTCGGCGCGACGTCGCTGCTGTGCGGGCTCGCGCCGAACGTGCCGGTGCTCGTCGCGGGCCGGCTGCTGCAGGGCGCCAGCGGCGGCGCGATGCTGATCTGCCAGATTGCGGTGCTGTCGCACCAGTTCCGCGAAGGCCGCGAGCGCGGCCGCGCATTCGGGATCTGGGGGATCGTGTTCGGCATCGGGCTCGGTTTCGGGCCGATCGTCGGCGGCGCGATCGTCGCGCTGGCGAACTGGCCATGGGTGTTCCTCGTCCATGCACCGCTCGCGGCCGTCGCGCTCGCGCTGATCGGCGGCGCGGTGCAGGAGTCGCGCGATCCGCACGCGGGCAGCCTCGACGTGGCGGGCATCGTCACGCTGTCGCTCGCGGTGCTGGGCCTGGCCTTCTACATCACGCAAAGCGCGGAACTCGGGCTGACGAGCGCCGCCGGCCTCGGCGTGCTCGGCGCGACCGTGCTGGCGGTGGCCGGCTTCTTCCTCGCGGAACGCGCGAGCGCGCGGCCGATGTTCGACTTCTCGGTGTTCCGGATCCGCGCGTTCACCGGCGCGATCTTCGGCTCGATGGGGATGAACTTCAGCTTCTGGCCGTTCATGATCTACCTGCCGATCTGGTTCCAGGTCGCGCTCGGCTACGACAGCGTGACGGCCGGCCTCGCGTTGCTCGCGTACACGCTGCCGACGCTGGTCGCGCCGCCGTTCGGCGAGCGGCTCGCGCTGCGCTACGGGCCGGGCGTCGTGATCCCGGGCGGCTTGTTCACGATTGCCGCCGGTTTTGCGCTGATGCGGATCGGCAGCGCGGCCGACCACGCGAGCTGGGTGACGATGCTGCCCGGCTGCGTGATCGCCGGCATCGGGCTCGGGCTCACGAACACGCCGGTGACCAACACGACGACGGGTGCGGTGCCGAGCGCGCGGGCGGGGATGGCGTCGGGCATCGACATGAGCGCGCGGATGATCTCGCTCGCACTGAATATCGCGGCCATGGGCTTTGTACTGGTCGCGGGGATCGTCGCGAGCCTGAAGGGCGGTGTCGCGGGCGCGATCGGCGACGGGGCGCTGCGCCGGCTCGCGCAGGAGATTGCTTCCGGGCGAACCGACGGGCTGCACGAGATCGCACCGGCGCTCGCGCAGGCCGACCCGACCGGCGCGGTGTTGCATGCGGCGCTCG